>NZ_JAQTUH010000008.1 GCF_028710345.1 Sulfuricurvum sp.
ATTATTAAAACTATTACCGAAACAGGGACAGCATCACGGATAGTTTTTGAGATTTTGGAATCAGAAGGGATTGAAAACTATGATGAAGTGACGCAATTCATTACACAAGTTAAAGCGTTGGGGGCAAAAATCGCTATTGATGATTTTGGAACAGGATACTCCAATTTTGAAAATATTTTAAAACTAAATGTCGATTATATCAAGATAGACGGATCTTTAATACGAGAACTTTCAGGAAACCGCCGCCATCATATTATCGTTGAGACAATCATCGATTTTGCCCAAAAAATTGACGCAAAAACAATTGCGGAGTTTGTATCGGATGAGCTTATCTATGATACGATCAAAGAGATGGGGGTTGATTATTCACAAGGATATTTTACGGGTAAACCGACAGCACTTTAAGTAGTGATGCAGATTTACAATAAGGGATATTAACGGAGAACATGCCCGACAAATTTGGACATATTTCCTAAAATTTTTCCACCGCGACGGAACCCTAAGCCGCACGCTTCATATGCAAAAAATACCCCTGCTTGGTAGCTGTTGCCATGGATATCTTTCATAAATTCGACATACTCTTGGTAAATCGGTTTAAAGTTGCCATACGGTCCATCATTTGCCTCAACAGTAGCTCCTGAGGCATCGAGTATGCGTACATTTGCCCCTTCTCGTCCAAACATCCGTTTCTCAACTTGTTGGATACCTTTAAGCGGTGTGAACGATGTTTTAAGCAGATACGGTGAATCTGGGAAGAGATCGCACAATATTTTCATCATCCCTTTGGATTGGAAGAGGAGGGTATAGGCTGGGTTAAGGATAATCGCTTTTTGATTTTCCATAATAGTGCTAAGCTGAGTAGCAAGTTCAGGCTCTTCGATAGCGATATCTTCCCATGGGTAAAGTTTAAACCAATATTCATACAGCTCTTCGGCACTGTCATAAATACCCTCATCATCAAACTTAACGCCGCCAAGAGGTTCAAATCCAGTCATAAAACCGGCATCGATTGCCATTTGTTGTAAAAGTCGAATCGTTTGTTCTTCTTCAATATTGCCGCTCATAGAGCTAAAGAGAATTTTCCATCCGTCATAATGTTTTTCAAACTCACTTGGGTCATCAAAAAGGGTGATGAGACGGCGAAAATTGTCACTAATGGCTTCATAGATGTTGTTAAATTGACGCTCTTCATCCATGCCATTATGTTTTAAAAGAGCCCATTGGAGTATCGCCGTTTCAAAGAGGGCGGTGGGGGTATCGGCATTGAACTCAATGAGTTTAATCGGTTTTCCATCCACTCCTCCTGCAAGGTCAAAACGTCCGTAAAGATGCCAATGGACATCGTTTTCCCAACTTTTTTTGATTGGTTCGATGAGGTTAAATGGGATACCTAAATCAAAAAAGAGGTTATTATCGATAACGTGTTGAGCGCACGTGGTATACATATCATAGAGCTCATTGACTGCTTCATAATAAGCTTCTGCCTCTGAATCACTAAGGACAACTAGTTCATTGGCAACATATTTACTTTGATCGCTGTCTGTGTGCCAAGCAAATCCGATTTCTTCTAACGTTGAATCACTAATAGGTGAGATTGTTTCTAATGCTATCATGGTTATCCTCCAAAAAATCCGCCGCCACTTGTGCTCTTAGAAGAAGAGCCGCCAAAGAAGCTTTTTTTCGGCGAGGTTGAAGAGGGGCTACTGTTCATACCGCTTGCGGAACGATGATACGCAGAGCGGTTGGACATATCTTGATGTCTTTGAACATTTTTGTTGTTCATAAGAGCATTTCCAATCATATTACCGAGTAATGCCCCTCCTGCCGCTGCAAGGATAGTACCACCCAATCCCATCCCCTCGCTGTGTGGTTCTCCGTTGAGTTCGGATTTGCCCGATTGCATTTTTTTATACTCTTCATCAGCTAAAGATTTCATTTCAGCTTCAGTCATCACACGTTCATGTATAGTCCCATTTTCATCTTTAGAACGGATAATTGCATGGCTAGGACCCGTTGTTGGCATCTCTTCGACAATAACATATTTTCCGTTTGAAAGTTGTTCGGCTACAATAAATTTATTTTGACTTTCTTGAGCATTTTGGTTCTCTTCTGAATTACTTTGACATCCGCTAAGGGCACTGAGAACTGCAAGTCCGGTTGCTCCAAGCATGATATGTTTTGCGCTAAGTATATGTTTCATAATAGTTCCTATCGTAGTTGTTGAGATTGTGTTGCGCTAAGGCGAATAATCGTAGAAGGCTCACATTGAGTTAAACCACGTGAATCTTCAATAATTATATCACTATGTTCATAACAAAAATGAGGGTCATATATTTTCCCACTTTCATTAGCCGAGGTAGAATAGAGCCAGCCATAACGCTCTATAAGTCGTGCATGATTGCCCTCTTGAACATAACGGATGGCTTGGTTATTAATGACAAACGTTGTTTTTTTTGCATATCGTACGGTAGAACGATATTTTAGGGGGACACGGAGAGTTTGTTTCAAAAGAGAAAGAGAAGCAAATACTTTCAAAAAAGGTTTTGTTTCATCTCGCCCTTTTAGGCGTATGAGGGAGGCACTCTCTTGAGAGAGAAAGCCGACAGTGGTATCCGTTTGGGCAAGAATAATTGACATTTTACACCTGTAGAAATTCTCAAAAACGAAGTTTTTGAAGCTTTAGGGGATTGCAAAGGACTTTAGTCCTTGCCATTAAAACGGATGAATTCGTTTTAATGTTTCTCATTAGTGGTTTAAAAACTCTTGGAGTGCGCGAGGTTTCATCCAGCTATCATCACCCATGTACCCCATCGCTTCAATCGCGGCACGTGCGGCACTAAGAGTAGTGAAATAAGGGATTCCCATCCGTAAAACAATTTGACGGATTTGTTCTGCATCTTTTTTAGATGTTTTATTATCGGAGGTGTTGATAGCAAGGGAAATACCGCTATTTTTCATCATATCTTCGATATTAGGGCGACCTTCTGAAATTTTAAGAACGGCTTCACACGGTATTCCTGCTGTTTCAATCGCTTTTTGGGTTCCACGGGTAGCAACCAAGGTAAAGCCTTGGGCATGTAAGCCGCGAGCGATTTCAGGGGCATGGACTTTATCCATTTCGATAAACGATAGGAAGCATACTCCCGCTGTTGGGATTTTGTTACCTGCGGCAAGTTGGCTTTTGGCGAAACTGACGCCGAAGTTATCACTGATTCCCATAACTTCTCCGGTCGATTTCATCTCAGGGGAGAGAACCAAATCGGCACCGTAGAGTTTATTGAACGGAAATACAGCTTCTTTAATAGCGACGTGCCCTTTGAGGCGTGGTTTGAGCAATCCATCGCTCTCCATCACAACATCATAGTTATCGTAAAATTTCAATGCATTGCGCAAGGTATCTCCGAGCATAACACGGGTAGCAACTTTTGCCAATGGGATACCGGTCGCTTTGGAGACAAACGGTACGGTACGAGATGCACGTGGGTTGACTTCAATCAAATAGACTTCGTTTTGATAAATCGCATATTGGATATTGAGCAGACCGATAACTCCAAGACCCAATGCGATTTTTTTGGTTTGTTGTTCAACTTGGGCTTGAATCTCACGACTGAGACTCACAGGAGGGAGTGAACATGCACTGTCTCCTGAGTGGATACCTGCCTCTTCGATGTGTTGCATAACCGATCCGATATAAACTTCATGTCCATCGGTGATTGCATCGACATCAAGTTCTATCGCTTGATCAAGGAATTTATCGACTAGTACAGGAGAATCGTTACTGACCGATACGGCAACATCCATATAGGTACGAAGTTCATCTTCGTTGTAGACGATACGCATAGCACGTCCACCCAAAACATACGAAGGGCGAACAAGAACGGGATAACCGAGTTTTTCCGCGATTTCAAATGCACCCTCTTTGGTCATAGAGAGACCATTTTCAGGCTGTTTTAACCCTTGTTCGATGACAAAAGCAGAAAATTTTTCACGGTTTTCTGCCAAATCGATTACTTCCGCCGACGTTCCAGCGATTTTAGCACCGATATTGTGGAGACCATTAGCCAGTTTAAGCGGTGTTTGTCCTCCAAAGTGGACGATGATTCCATCGGGTTGTTCGCGTTCCACGATAGCGCGAACGTGTTCGAAATCAATTGGTTCAAAATAGAGGACATCAGAGGTATCATAATCGGTAGAGACGGTTTCAGGGTTACAGTTAACCATGATGGTCTCGATGCCCATCTCTTTGAGGGCAAATGAAGCGTGGACACAGCAGTAATCGAATTCAATCCCTTGACCGATACGGTTAGGTCCACCCCCTAAAATCATCACTTTTTTCTTGTCGCTAATACGAGGTGCTTGAGCACCTAAGCGGGTAATATTGGTTGTCGAATAAAGATAGGGTGTAAGTGCTCCAAACTCTGCAGCACAGGTATCTACTTCGTTATATTCATGGGCAATAGAGAGGTTTTTACGTGCATTATAGACATCATTTTCTTTAACGTTACCACCGTTTTTGGTGATAAGACGGGCAATGTTTTTATCAGAAAATCCTACCGTTTTAAGTGTGCGAAGCTGAACTTCATCACTCAATGTTGCGGTAGTAATCAAAGGTTCTTGGGCAATAATCTCTTCAATTTGGGTCAAGAACCATGGATCGATTTTAGAGAGATTGAAGATATCTTCTTTAGTGAGCCCCATGCGGAAACCTTGAGCAACATAGAGGATACGTTCACTGTTTGGACGGCGAATTTCGTGTTGGATAAACTCTAAGTCACCTTCGATTGGATCAAATCCGCTTAGTCCTGTCTCAAGTGAACAGAGTGCTTTTTGAACCGACTCTTTGAAAGTGCGTCCGATAGCCATAACCTCTCCGACCGATTTCATACTGGTGGTGAGAGTTGATTCTGCTTCGGGGAATTTTTCAAAAGTAAAGCGTGGAATTTTAGTAACGATATAGTCAATAACCGGTTCAAATGCGGCAGGTGTGCCAGTGATATCGTTGGTAATCTCATCGAGGGTAAATCCAACCGCGAGGAGGGTTGCTACTTTTGCGATAGGATATCCTGTTGCTTTAGATGCCAATGCAGATGAGCGTGATACGCGGGGATTCATCTCGATAACAATCATACGTCCTGTTTCAGGATTTACGGAGAATTGTACGTTTGATCCCCCCGTATCAACACCGATTTCTCGCAAAATCGCAAACGATGCATCACGCATACGTTGGTACTCTTTATCGGTCAATGTTAGGGCAGGGGCAACGGTGATGGAGTCTCCTGTATGAACTCCCATAGGATCGAAATTTTCGATAGAACAGACGATGATACAGTTATCGGCTTTGTCGCGGATAACTTCCATCTCGTACTCTTTCCATCCCAAAAGTGACTCTTCAATCAAAATTTCAGTAATCGGAGATTCATCAAGACCCCGTTGTGCGAGGAGTTTAAATTCATCGATGTTATAAGCAACACCGCTTCCTCCACCTGCTAGCGTGTATGAGGCACGGATGATGATTGGAAAACCGATAGTTTCTGCTGCCACCATCGCTTCGTCCATGTTATAAGCATAACGGGAAATAGGAAGATCCATTCCGATTTTGACCATACACTCTTTAAATGCTTGGCGGTCTTCCCCTTTTTTAATGGCACTTGGGTTGGCACCGAGAAATTCTATCCCCTCTAACATCCCCATTTCATGCATTTGCATCGCTGCATTGAGGGCAGTTTGACCCCCCATCGTAGGCAAAATCGCATCAACTTTTTCATCTTTTATAATTTGAGCAATAATTTCAGGTTTGATTGGTTCAATATAGGTACGATCGGCAAATTCAGGATCGGTCATAATCGTAGCAGGATTGGAGTTAATGAGGACAACACGGTATCCTAACTCTTTAAGGGTTTTAACCGCTTGTGTTCCTGAATAGTCAAATTCGCACGCTTGACCGATGACGATGGGACCTGAACCGATGAGGAGTATCGTTTTAATGTCGTCGCGTTTTGGCATGCTGTCCCTTTGTATCAAAAAATTTGTTGATTATAGGGTAAAGGCACTTAAAAGCTGATTATCTTACGCGAGTTATGACATGAAAATAGGTAGGATTAGTGGCATAAAAATAAGGTTCAATGATAGCATTTTGGTATCCGCTAGCACGTGAAATAGAGCGAACTTTTCCTACTTTTAGCCCTGAGAGAAAGATATGATCAAGCCCTGAGGTAGTCACTTCATCTCCTACAGCTATTGGAATCCATGTGGGGATAAATTCAACAATAAGCTGACGGGAATTGTTACCGCGTACAACTCCCGGGGCTTGTGAATTGCCTACGGATACTGCATAAGAGCTTTTGACATCACCGTTGAGAAGTGCCATAGGACGAGCGTGATTAGCAACAACAATCCCTGCAACATAGCCTCGATACAAAAGACCGTACACTCCATCAGGTTTAAAATTATCCATTTCAATCCACAGTTTATGAGGGTCACCCATACGTACATAGGATATTGTCCGCACTAATGCGACATCGGGAAGAGTTTGTAGCGCACTGTTTTCTTCTTTCATAAGGTTCTGATATTCATCAGAAATCTGATGTAGTTTTAGAACCTCACGTTCGTAGTAGCGATTCTGATTTTGAAGCTCTGCTATAGTGTCTGCTTGAGAAATATGTTTGGAAATAGCTGTTTTTATCGATTCAACCTGATGTATATAGGCAAGCTTAATGGTTTGTGAGAGATGGATAAATGGTGATTGTAACAGAGGACTAAAATAAAGAGCCCCCCCAATAGTGAGGGCGAAAAAAAAAGTGAGATTAAGGCGCTGTTTATTCATTATCGAAAAGTTCGTGGAGTTGATCGATCTCTTCGAGTGCTCTTCCTGTACCGCGAGCAACACAGAGCAGTGGCTCATCAGCTACGTATACAGGGATTTTAATGGTTTCTGAGAGGAATTTATCGAGTTGGCGAATTAATGCTCCCCCTCCGGTGAGGATAACCCCGTTGTTGACAATATCTCCCGCCAAATCCGGAGGCATATTTTCAAGTACATCTCGGACTGCTTCGAGGATCTCTTTGAGAGGATCGCGCATCGCTTCACGCGCATCTTCACTGGAGAGTTCTAATGACGTCAAAAGACCCTCTACTTGGTCACGCCCGTTGATAATCATTTTGAGTTCTTGTGCTAATGGCATAGCGGTACCGATATTGATTTTAATATCTTCCGCGATACGCTCACCGATAAGGAGATTGTATTTGCGTTTTACATAATCCATGATTGCGCGGTCGATTTTATCTCCTGCTACACGGATAGAACGACATAAAACAAGACCACCCAAAGAGATAACACCAATCTCGGTAGTTCCCCCACCGATATCAACGATAATGTTCCCCTTTGGCTCACGAATATCAATCCCTGCACCGATAGCTGCTGCCATCGGCTCATCTATAAGATAGACTTCACGAGCACCCGCACTCATCGCTGATTCTCGTACCGCTTTACGCTCTACCTGAGTAAGACCGTATGGGATACAGATGATGATACGTGGGCTAATTAGGCTGGTTCGACCATGTGCTTTTTCGATAAATCGGCGAATCATTTTTTCGGTCATATCAAAGTCAGCGATAACGCCGTCTTTCATAGGACGGATAGCTTTAATGTTTCCCGGAGTTTTTCCGACCATCTCTTTGGCTTCACGCCCGACAGCCAGCACTTTTTGTTGACCGTATTTTTCTGTCTTTACGGCAACAACGGAAGGCTCATTAATAACGATCCCTTTCCCTTTGACGATGACGAGGGTATTGGCGGTACCCAAATCGATAGAGAGATCATTTGAGAACATTCCGATGAGTTTATTAAATAACATTTAGTATCTCCTAGGCGCTTTTTTGAGTCGTTTTTTTAATATAAACGGGTAAAGTAGCTTCATCAACTACCTCTTTAGTGATGATAACTTCGTATCCACTGTATTCGGGGAGTTCATACATAACATCACCCATAATCTCTTCTAAAATTGCTCGTAAACCCCGCGCTCCTGTTTTGCGGGCAAGTGCTTTTGCTGCAATAGCGTTAAGTGCCTCTTTTTCAAAAGTGAGTTCAACATTATCAATAGCAAAAAGTTTTGTGTATTGTTTTACAAGGCAGTTTTTAGGTTCGGTGAGGATACGAACCATCTCTTCCTCGGTAATTTTATTGAGTGATGCGATAATCGGTAGACGACCGATAAGCTCTGGGATAAGTCCGTAGCTGACCAAATCATCGGGTTCAACGTTTTCAAAACTGTCATCGCCCTCTGCGACACTCCGTTTTTCTTGACCAAATCCCATAACATTTTTACCTCGTTTACGCTCTAAAATTTGACCCAGTCCATCAAATGCTCCTCCACAGATGAAGAGGATTCCTGAGGTATCGATTTGGATAAAATCTTGGTTCGGGTGTTTGCGTCCCCCTTTGGGAGGGATATTGACGACGGCACCTTCGATGATTTTAAGAAGGGCTTGCTGAACCCCTTCGCCGGATACGTCACGGGTGATTGAACGGTTCTCGCTCATTCGAGAAATTTTATCAATTTCATCGATAAAAACAATCCCTTGTTGTGCCCGCTCGATATCTCCATCGGCGGCTTGGAGCAGTTTTGTAAGGATGTTTTCAACATCTTCACCGACGTATCCCGCTTCGGTAAGACTCGTAGCATCAGCAATAGCAATCGGAACGTTCAAGACACGAGCAATGGTTTGTGCCATGAGTGTTTTACCGCTTCCTGTCGGTCCGATAAGGAGGACGTTGGACTTGGCAATTTCAGTATCATCGGTTACATCGTGATTTTTAAAGATACGTTTGTAATGGTTGTAGACTGCTACGGAGAGGAGTTTACGAGAACGTTCTTGACCGATTATGTATTGGCTCAAAAAGGTATTAAGCTCTTTAGGGGTGAGGAGCTGTGTATCAAGTGAGGTGTGTGGTGATGTAGACTCACCCCCATTTTCCCCAAACATAATTTTGTAAGCAGAAAAGACACAGTTTTTGCAGATATAGACATTATTGCTGGTAATGAGTGGATTATTATCACTCTCTTCTGCTCCGCAAAAGCTGCAATGACGATGGATCATGATTCTTTCCTTTCGAAGGGGATACCCCGTTTAGTGTTGATAATAAAAGTTGCCATATTTTTAACATAGTCACTTGTTGTCGATTCGAGTAATACGGTTGCTACCTCTTGGAGAGGTTTCCCTGATTCGAAAAGCTCTCGATAAGCCGCTCGAAGGGCATCGATATCGACACGTTCGACATGACGACGCAAACCGTTGAGATTGAGTCCACGCAAGATCGCACGGTTTCCCTCTGCCAAACAATACGGCGGGACATCTTGGGAGAGGGCTGATGCTCCCGCGATCATTGCGTAATCGCCGATTTTCACAAACTGGTGGATAGGGGTCATTCCGCCAATAACGGCATAATTTCCCATCTCAACATGTCCTGCAAGGGTCGCGGCGTTGGCAAGGATACAGTGATCACCGATAATAACATCGTGACCTAAATGGACGTATCCCATAAAAAGATTGTGATTGCCAACAACAGTTTTACTGCCACCACCCGCTGTTCCTGGGTTAAATAAGGTAAATTCTCGAATGGTATTATTATCACCAATAATGAGTTCAACCTCTTCACCCGCATATTTTAAATCCTGAGGAATAGAGCCTAAAACCGCGTGGGAGAAGATAGTATTGTTTTCCCCGATGGTGGTGTTGCCATAAATGCAGGCACTTGCCGCTATTTTTGTCCCGTTTCCGATTTTGCTTTTAGAGGAGATAAAACAAAACGGTCCGATTTCGACATCATCACCAATGATGGCACCCTCTTCGATTACTGCGAGTGGAGAAATAATACTCATGCGACCTACTTGTCCACGATCATTGCTTTAAGTTCAGCTTCGGAGACGAGGGTGTCATCGACGTATGCTTTCCCCTCTAGCACCCAAATAGAGCCTTTATGTTTGACCACTTTCATACGGTATTCTAAACGATCTCCTGGACGGACAGGGGAGCGAAATTTTGCACCGTCGATACTCATGAAGTAGACCACTTTATGAGAAGCTTCTTCTTCGGTCATATCCATGCTTTGAAATGCTAAAATACCGCCTGCTTGTGCCATCCCCTCCAAAATCATTACCCCCGGATAAATCGGGTGACCTGGAAAATGACCTTCGAAAATTTGTTCACCGATAGTGACGTTTTTAAATCCGATAAGAGATTCATTAGGGGTGAGAGCTGTTACTCGATCAACCAGTAAAAAAGGGAAACGGTGAGGTAAAATTTTTTGTATTTGAACAACATCTATCATATTTGTAGTACACCTTGGGTAAAAAATCGCCCAATTTTACCGTAAATTTTGTTAATAAATCATAAGAGAATTGTAAATGCGCTAACTACTGGTTTTATATGCACGTTGTACCAATAAATCTGCCACTTCAAAACTCGCATCAACCAATTCGATTTCCGATAAATCGCGTAAACTTTTGCGCTCTTCAACACTGTCAATTTTTAAGATTATTTTGGCTTTAGGATCAAAGCGGAGTACCGCTTCACTGATAAGACGACGCTTTTGTTCGCTGATCATCGTAATAATGATTGCTTTTGCCTCTTTTACCATCAACGATTCCAAAACTGGGAGTTTATCGAGGTGTCCGAAATACGCCATGTAGTTGAGCTTACGGGCATGGAGAACATGTTTTAGGTTGTCTGAGATGATAATAAAATTAGCCCCTTGTGAGTGAAGATTGGATGCAACGATTTTCCCCAATACCCCAAATCCTGCCACGATAATGTGTTCAGATCGCTCAATAGGGGTAATGACGTCCGATTCGTAAAACTCTTTTTCGAAATAAGAGGAGAGTTTATAAATATTTCCTATAATAAAAGGGGTGAGAATCATCGAAATAACACTCACTAAAATCAAAAAACTTGCCATCTCTTCACTAATGAGTTTTTGTGCTCCCGCGAGGGCGAAAATAGCAAAAGAGAACTCTCCGATTTGTGCGAGAGAGAGTGCCGTTTTTGCCGAGGTGTTTTTGTCCGAATTACGGCGGATAATGGCATAAATAACTACTGCTTTAAAGAGCATTGCAAAGATAAAAATAAAGGTGATAATGTGGATGTTCTCCGCAAAATAGAGCATATCGATTTTCGTCCCCACCCCGAAGAAAAAAGCCCCTAGCAAGAGGTCTTTATAGGTAGAAATATCGGATTCGACTTTGACGTTATAGCGAGTATCCGCGATAATCATCCCTGCGATAAATGCCCCCAGTGAGTAGGTAAATCCCATGCTATGGGCGAGCAATGCCGCCCCTATAAGGATAGAGAAAACCGAGCCTAAAAAGAGCTCTTCGAGTTCTGTTTTCGCTGAAAACTGCAACAGTGCATTGACGATTTTATCTCCGATTGTAAACATAAATACGACGACAAAAACAGCGGAGAGAAGAGTTTTGAGTAGTACTTCACCTAGTGATAGGGTATCGTTGGATAAAAAGGTGATGAGCAATAAAATCGGGATAACGGCGAGATCTTGAAAAATCAAAATTCCCATCGATTTTTGACCATAGGGTGTATGGATGTCCTTAGACTCTTTGAGATAGGTGAGGACGATGGCGGTGGAGGATAGGGAAAATGCTAATGAGATGATGAGCGAGGTGTTGAAATCGAGATGAAACAGAAAATGTGAGAGTAAAAAGATCACGACGACGCTGAAGAGTACTTGGAGTATCCCGTTGGTGAGGAGGATATCTTTCATCTTTTTGATTTTATCCAGACTCAGTTCCAACCCGATAGTAAACATCAAAAAAACGATCCCAAACTCCCCGATAAAATCGAGTGAATCGTTCGCTGAACCGTTAAACCCGAACAAGGTACTGATGATTGTTCCCGTCGCGATATAGCCGATGATATGCGATATCCCGAACCGTTTTAGGATGATGTTGAGCACCGTCGCGATGGCAACAGTTAAAAAGATTGATAAGAGTAAAGTTTCCATAGTGACATTATAGTGCAAGGTGAGTACTAGGGGTGGTTAAAAAGTGGGCGGTTACGATTGTATGTAGAGAAGTGAAGATTTAATATCTCATCTTCGTTATTTGGTTCTACTTCAAGACTCGTGACACTTTATGTGGAATTATATATGTTCCATCTAGCATATGGTCTATGATCTGGATAGCCAAAGATAATTGTTCTTTATTATGTGCTTGTACTTCATGAGCGGCTTTATTTCCGAGAACTCTGAGTTTATGAAGTATATCAACGCCTTCTTTGGTTACTATGGACTTCTCATGAAGAGAATTTATTTGCTGGTTAAGGTCTTTACCTTCAGCTTTTTGATCTTTGCAAATGGTTTCTATTAAAGCTCTAATTCCAATACCAGCTAAAATATTTTGTTCGTTTTCAATTGCTAAAATAGTTTCTTGATATATACCTTGAACTTCAACTGGTAATAAATAAATATTTATGGCTTTAAGCCCTTCAAAGCGACTTGGATAGTATTTAATTGTTTCATAATGGTATATTCCATCTATGTCAACATCATAATCTTCTGAACAAGTTGAACTCACTCTAAACGAGATATTTTCACAGCCGAGGCATTGAATTATTTGATTCTTTACAGTCCAATCGACTGAATTTCCACCACCGTGATCTTCACTACCATTTTCACAATAAGAGGAAATTATTTTATGCGATGTTTCTCGGCAACATTCTTTACAAATAAATTTATGTGTTCCCTCTAAATTGTTTTCTAAAATGAAATCTTTCAAGTATATTTTCCTCTCACGATTAGAAATAAATATCAGGTATTTAATCTTTAATTTTTTGGCTTACAAAAAGAAAGGGGGCAAAGGGATAAACCTATCAATCTAATCTTACCACTCCATTGTCTGTATTACTCGTTCCCAGCGTCCTCGTTGGGAATGCATAACGTCAGATAAAAAGTGTGTAAAAGCTTAGTAAAAAATGGCTATACACTCCCAAACTGGAGTTTGGGAGCGAGAAGATATTACGGAGAATACAAAATATTAAAGATGATACGGCAGAGCCGTATCTCCTACCAGTCGCGCACGAGGTTGTGACAGCGCATACAAGCACGTTGAATATCGAGATAAGCATTTTGGGCTGTGTCACGACGGACGTTATCCATACTCGATTTAATGATTTCGACGTTATCGTTGATCAAGTGTGCAGATGTACTTGCGATACGGGTTTTATGCGCTTTATTTGCTGGGAGCATATTACGCATAATCGCTTCATCACCTAATAGTTTATTGCTCTCTTCGCCAAGGGCTTCCGCAGCTTTAAGCGATTTGGCTTTATCTCCTTCGATAAAACCCGCTTGCATCTGCATCATGTAGTTATTGAGTTTGTACATATTTTCTTTGAGATTAAACTCTGCTGCATTGAGAGTTGAACTGATTGTTAAAGCCGCCATAGCACTGATTAAAAATCTTTTACCCATAAAAACTCCTTGAATGATGTTAGGAATACTATAAGTCAATTTTGATTAAATGAATATTAATTCATGTTATAGAAAAAGGATAAATTGTTATGTTATGAAGAAACTCTATAAACACCTTTCTTAAAAATCTATTTTTTCAAAATCGATTCCTTGAATATCTACTTCCTCTTGTTTCAACTTTTGCTCTTCTTGTTCGAGCAGTAATGAAGGAATTTTTATATAAAAGCAAGTACCGTCAGTGGTAGCTTCAAATCCAATGGAGCCATGTAGATTGTTTTCGACTATTGCTTTGGCGATGTAAAGCCCTAATCCGCTCCCCTCTTGCACTTCTTTGGTTGAAAAATAGGGTTCGAATATCCGATCTTTGATTGTTTCATTCACACCACCACCGTTATCGATAATCTCTACAACGAAAAGCCCATTCTCCTCCAAATAATTGGTGCGCAATGTAATTTTTGCAGAAGCGACGTTACGATGTATTAGGACATCTTTGGCATTGGTAATCAGATTAATCAGCACCTGTATGACGTCTTGTTGTCGTGTATTGATTTGCATCTCTATGTTACACTCTTTTTGCAGTGTGATATGATTGTTTTCTAAATCTTTTTCTAATAATTGGACGGCATTGCAGATAATAGTATCTAATTCATTCGTCTCTATTTGTGTATCATTTTTAAAACAGTTGCTAAAATTATCGATGGTATTGGATAAAAATTCTACTTGTTCTGTCATGGTTTTGATACTTTCTTGCTCTTCGAGTTCCATAAGTTGCAGTGTAAACTCTAAGTTATTTAAACACATTTGGATGATTGAAAGGGGTTGACGCCATTGTTGAGCAATCATACTCAGCATTTCTCCCACTGCTACAAGACGTGATTGTGCTAACAACATTTTTTCTTTTTCTTTGAGGGTGTTTTCGATTGTTCGGTATTTACTGACATCTTCACCGATGGCTATAAGGTGTGTAATGGTGCCATTCACATCTTTTATTGGGGAAATCGCCATACGAATAATATGTTCGGAGCCATCTTTATGTTGTTTTTGTACCTCACCAATCCATACTTTGTTTTCTGAGAGGGTATTGTAGAGATCTTTAGAGGCGAGAGGATTGAGCCCAATCGTGTTGAGTAGCTCTGCATTATGTCCCACAAGTTCTGATTCCTCATGCCCACAACACTCGCAAAAAGAGTTATTAACATACTCCACAACACCATCTACTGTGCTGATTAATATGGTATTACTCGATTGATTTACCGCTTTTTGTAACAATACGAGTTTTTGGTGTAACTCTTCACTGGAAGTGATATCGACTAGATTTACCACAAAAAGTGATGCATCATGCGCAAAACGGTCGATATGGGCATGGAATACACGAGGATAACCATTTTGATCGAGCATCGTAATTTTAGAATATACCCCCTGTTGTTGCATCGCAAAAATAGTCGATAAACAACTATGCTCTCTATCATTATGTGTTTCATCAATAAAATACGAACATAACCCGTGATGAATAATTTCATCGGACGATAAAACACCGAAAAAATTTAAAAAGGACTCATTGCATTCAACAATACGTGTTTCGTCGCCCAACATTGTTAATGCAGTTTGACTATCGAGCATTTGTCGAAAAATATGTTCACGTTCCATTTGTTTGGTCAATTCTCCATTCAAAGTGGCAATACGAGCAGACTGTTTTTGTAACTGTCGATAGAGAAAAAGGATAAAGACTACTATCACACTCAGGACAAGGATAATTAAAATAGCTAGAATAATCTCTACGGCATATTTTTTCACAACTTCCGTAAGGGTGATTTCTGCATCATAAGGGGGCATATTTAAGGTTTTAAGGAGGTCGTGAACCGGTGAATAATCCATTGGAATCGTCCAATGGTCGGTTTTGGTACGTTTGGCAACGTCAAATTGCGGTTCAATACCAAGCAAGGCAATAAGAACTGATTCAGCAAGTTCATCAGATGTGTGGGAGAGTTTAGAAAAAGGCCATTCGGGATAGAGTGCGGTACTGGTTGCAAAAGGAAATCCAGAATAGCTTTTGGGGGCGATAACGCGTACCTGATTCATACTGATTTTACCTTCGCTTGCCATCCGCTCTAATGTATCACTGCGTATGGTTCCTGCGTCTACGCGCCCTTCTAAGACTGCATGCACAACAGCATCATGTGAATGTAAAAAAAGAAGCTTCGAAAAATCCTTTTCGCTCACTCCATGATCGAGTAACTCTTTTTTTCCCATAATCCATCCACCAAACGATTCCGGATCCACTGCTGCGAAACGTTTGTGCCGAGTATCTTCGAGCGTGTGGATGCTGGTATTGTCGCTTCGAGTAAAAATAACTCCCCCAAAACGTTGCTGACCGGGTCCTTTGTCCGAGTGATTTTGAAGTGTAGCGATTCGACTTGCACCGTAATGGTACTCGAATGCAACATACTGAAATGTATTGGTCAATACAAAATCGACCGAATTATGAGCTACGGCATCATTAAGATCTTTAAAACCAAGAGGAACGATTTTAAAGGTATATGTGGGAATTTGTTGATCTAAATACTCTGCTAATGGCTGCCACTGCTGCATCGTTTGCGGTATACCTCGTTTTGCAAGAATACCTATTTTAATAGTCTCTTTAGTTTCAGAGTGGGCATTGAGTGTCGTAAAGAGTAATAAAATAAACAAAATAATCGAGATAATACTTTTATGAGGTTTTGTAGTACGATGCATAAGAATCTCCCATTTTTATTTGGATAAATGCGATCATTGATTACACTCACCAAAATCAATTAAGATGTTTTAAACTGATCTAGTGATTTGCTTAGATTCTCTGCTAATTGTGCCAAATGTTCAGCCGCCGCTGCTATCTCTTCGACACTTCGTGCATTGGTCATGGATAAATGGTTTATGGTATCAATTTGCATGATAACCTCTTTGGTTTTTATATTACCGAAGGAAGCATCTTCTGCTGTTTGATTGGCTATTTTTGCTGCATCTGCGATAATGCCTACTGTTTTATTCATCGTTAATTCAACAGTTTTAGATCGTGTTCCCAGCAGTTCAATTTTTTTGGCACTTTTGGACATAGCTTCCGTGACTTCCATAACCGATTGAACGATTACCGAGACCGTAGCATTGCTTTCAGTCAAGCTTTTTTGTGTCCGCTCCGCCAGCTTTCGTACTTCGTCGGCAACTACGGCAAATCCACGTCCGTGTTCTCCTGCGCGAGCGGCTTCAATAGCGGCATTGAGTGCTAGTAAGTTTGTTTGATCGGCTATATCGGTAATAACAGAAAGGATAGATTTCACTTGTTCTGCTTCTGATGAGAGTCTCTCTAGCTGAGTGGACATTTCTACCTGTTCAGCAACAATCAGTTGTAATGCACTTGATACGGATAGAACATCTTTAGCAGCGTCAGATACCTCATGGGAAGCTTCGTTTATCTCGACTTCCGCTTTTTTGGATTCATCTTCGCTATTCGATAGTATATCGGCTACTTCGTTGGAGCTCTCTTTTGTTTCATCAACGGCAACGGCGGTATCTTCTGTTCGTTTTCCTATTTGTAAGCTTGTAACCGATAACTCTTCCGCAACCGATGCATTTTCGGATGCCGATCTTTTAGCTCCGTCTATTGCTATGGCGAGTTCATGCAAAAGCATATTAACATACACCATCGTTTCAGCAATTTCATCTTTGCTTCCGGTCTCTATTTTTTTGGTGAGATCTTTACTCTTCATAATCTCTTCGCACCCTTTTTTGGCTGCGGAAATGGAACTATTAATCGATCTTAAAACCAGTAAAAACGTTCCGATGGAGAGTATCACAATAAGTGCAACGGTTATTTCAGAGGAGCTGGAACTGTCTTTTATATATTTTAGATTTCTTTTTTCTACCCCTTCTTTAAAAACGGTGACTTTTTCCTCTATGATTTTGTATCTATCAGCAGATAATCGCGTAAGAGTTGTTAATTTTTTCCCGTCATTGGTCACAAAAAATTGATCGCTATTAATCTCTTTTTGATATTTTTTGATAATCTCCATTCGTTCATTGTTGCTCTCTTTCCACTCTTTGATGAGCTCCAATATCTCTTTGATCTGCGCTTTTGCTTCCGCAGCACGAGATTGTTGAGAGAGTGCATTGAGATTTTCGACAATAGAGAGATATTCTTTTTCATAATTTTGGGCAAATCTTTCATCAAAAAGGAGTTGATACCCTCTTAAATTCATCATAAGTTTAGCTTCGGACGTTTCGAGTTTACCAATATCTCCGATTCTCTTGACTGCCCTAGCGGCATCAGAGTTCCCTTTCCACGTTAAATACCCTATAGCGCTAAACCCTACAATCAATAGTGCGAAGAAAAGTGTTAATTTACCTTTTATGGTTCCGAGACTCATGGTGACTCCTATAAAAGAGGGTGGTATAGAAAAATTATATTCCATTTCACTTAATGCAATCTTTTATACAAATTTTAACAATAAATGGTTTTTGAAGAATTTTTATATGCTTGAGATTGGAAATAGTAGGATTATCGAAACGGTACAAAGTAAGTAATTTAAAGAAGTATAAGCTTTTCTCTCGTATCTTCATACATTTTTGTCTCTAAAACGAGAGAGATTTTATCCGTTGGAATCGTATCCACGACGATGATTGCTGAAGTATTGAACGGGTTATCACTTAGTTGTGTCCGTAACGCTATCTCGGTTTCGAGGGAAGGTGCATTAAACATCAATTCTTGGGTGTTTTTATACATCGATGAGGTGAGCAGATTAAACGTATCGAGGGTGATAAATCGTACCTCTTCACGGTTGAGAAAAAACTGACCGTCTATTTCAAAATCAATTTTTCCCTCGGTGGAGGTGCGGTTGATGGTGGAGTAGAAGAGGGGGTAAGAGGGGACGATTTCGGTGCCGACTTTTACTAAAGATCGAATCAGGCGGTAGTTGTAAAACCGCTCTTTGATGATACGATAGGAAATGCCTTGTTCTTCGAGTGCATTACGGCGGCTGTAGAGTTCCAATCTCTCTTCGATAGAGGCAGGGAGAATCTGTTTTGAAATAGGGGAGAACATCTCGTCCATCAGTCGTTGTTGCTGATTTCGTTGCATGGAGAGTCCAAAAAGACAACCGCAATAGTCTTGACGGTAGAGTTGCTGTTCTTTGGCAACGCGTCCTTGATCGGCGGTTCCATTATTTTTACGGTAATCAAACGCCACAAATTTGACACCATGCGTCTCTTCGAATGCTTCGCCGCTACTGATAAGTTGTTCTTGGGATTTTTTTGGGCTGACGAGGAGGGTGGTGGTCATGGTAGACTCGCCGAGTTCGATGGCTTTGTGGGCACTTACCTCGAAACGCTTATCAAAGCACACCTCGCAGCGCGCTCCTTTTTCGGGCTCATATTCGAGACCTCGAACCGCGTCCATCCAGTTCTCAAAATCGTATGGGCCTTCTATCAGCTCAATCCCCAGTTTTTTGCAACTACGTTCAACGTCTAAAAGGCGCAATCGGTATTCGCTATAAGGGTGGATATTGGGGTCATAGAAGAAAGCGACGAGCTTTTCATCGGGGTATTCGTACTGTAGTTTTTCGATAAAGAAGTGGGAATCGACGCTACAGCAGATGTGGACTAGCATAAATTAGTTTTTTTGGTTTCTGTCATCCCCGACTTGATCGGGGATCCATCTTAAAACAAAGAGCTGGATTCCCAATCGAGTTGGGAATGACGGAGAGGAGAACATCTTACTTTTTCTCAGCCAAAATCTCTACAGAATCGATACTATCACGCATAGCGATAGAGTCTAATACCGCCATTGATTCTTTATCATCCGCTTCGATTCCGCCGAATACGGTATGAACACCATCGAGGTGAGGACAGCTTACGAAACAGATGAAGAACTGGCTTCCTCCGGTGTTTGGTCCTGCGTGTGCCATAGAGAGAGTCCCTTTGACGTGGCGGTGCTTGTTCAGTGCAGTTTCACATGGAATTGCCCAACCCGGTCCACCGGTACCTGTACCGTGAGGACATCCCCCTTGAGCCATGAACCCAGGGATTACACGGTGAAAATTAAGACCGTTGTAATAGCCATCATTTACCAGTGCCGCGAAGTTAGCAACGGTATTAGGAGTCTCTTCATTGTAAAGTTTGATCCATATAACCCCTTTAGCGGTAGTCATTTTTGCCCATTGGTAACTTGCCATCTCTTCTGGAGTGACAGTGTAAGTTTTAAGTTCTTTGCGTCCAAACATGGTTGGTATCCTTAGAGGTATATTTTTTGAAATTATAGTGGAACAATCTTAACTATCCAAGCCGAATGGGTTATAATGAGGTAATTTAATGTGGAGAGAGTACAGAGTGGAATCGTGGTTGCAACGCAGAGTAAATAATATTTCATTACGAGACTTAAACTTCTATACCATTGTTTTTATCCTACTTTTTACCGTTGTTTTCTCTTCATTGCTGATTTATGACGAATACAAAGGGTTTGAAAAAACTGTTCAATTAGAGACAGCGTTTATCAATGATAGTAACACGACACAGCCGCACGCATTGACTCATAATGCAATAAAAGGTCGTTTGATAAAAATTGTTTTGGAAATTTCGACCTTGGCATTGATATTATTTAGTTTTGTTTTTGGTATCTCTAAAATCGTTAACAGCATGTTGGCACGGGATATGGAACGATTTTTACAATTTTTTGAATCAGCACATCAGAATGAGACGAATATCCTCCCCAATGAGCTTTACTTTAATGAGTTTAAGCGGATGGCGGGGTATGCTAATGACATGGCGGTGATGATATATGAACAACAAGAATCGCTAAAAACACTCAATGCTTCACTCGAAGAACGGGTAATTAAAAAAACAGAGGCATTACAACAAAAGAATGAGGCACTGGAAGAGGAACAACGTTTTTCTCAAGGGTTACTTGAATCGCACAAACAGTTTATCCGTTATGCTATTCATGAAACACATACGCCACTTTCGGTTATTATGGCGAATATCGAACTCTTTTCTATGAATGAAGGGCGCAACCGTTATCTCGCCAAAATCGAAGCGGCGGTAAAAAACGTCTTTAGTATCTATGATGATTTGAGCTATTTGGTCAAAAAAGATCAAATAGAGTATCCCAAAAAAGCGATTGAATTAGGAGAATATGTTGAAAAGAGACTTGAATTTTTCGATGAGGTGGCACAGTTTTCTCATTTGACTTTTGTGTATAAAAAACCTGAATTTCCTACATGGATTCATTTTAATGAAACCAAACTTCAACGGGTAATCGACAACAATATTACGAATGCGATCAAGTATACTGCACGTGGAGAAAAAATCTTTGTCGGTGTAAACAGTGATATTGAGGAGAGCCGATTTTGGGTAGAGAGCCATTCTCAAAAGATTGAAGATATAGAGAAAATTTTTGATGCGTATTATCGGGAGCGGAAAAAAACAGATGGGTTTGGATTAGGGCTTAGTTTGGTAAAATCAATTTGTGATGAAGAGGGGGTAGAAATTCGTATTGAATCGTCAACCGAATTGACCCGTTTTGAATACCGATTGCGTAAAAAAGGTGATGTATGAAGATTTTATTGCTTGAAGATGAGATGATGCTGTGTGAAGCGATCAATGAGTATTTACTCTCTTTGGGACATCGTGTTGTTACGTTTAGTGATGGTTCGAAAGCTTTGGAAGTATTGGCTCAGGAGATGTTTGATCTCCTTATCCTCGATATTAATGTCCCCGGAATCGATGGATTAGATCTTCTCGAACAGCTTCATACCTTGAAAATCCGTCCTCCTGCTATCTATATCAGTGCCTTGGTTGATATCGAGGGGATCTCTCGTGCATACGATTTAGGATGTTACGATTATCTCAAAAAACCGTTTCATCTTAAAGAGCTTGCACTGCGAATCGATAAGGTGATGCAGGTGTGTACCA
Organism: Sulfuricurvum sp.; assembly: GCF_028710345.1. Classification (NCBI taxonomy): domain Bacteria; kingdom Pseudomonadati; phylum Campylobacterota; class Epsilonproteobacteria; order Campylobacterales; family Sulfurimonadaceae; genus Sulfuricurvum; species Sulfuricurvum sp. The sequence goes on from NZ_JAQTUH010000008.1 coordinate 21,416, forward strand.
TCCCACAAAGTCATCTACGCCTTTCTAAAAGTTACAGCTATGATGCCTCTACTTCAACACTACTGTGTGAAAACGTATCACAGCCTTTGAGTAAACGGCAACTCCAAATTATCGATTTACTCTCTCGAAATCGTGGTCGTGTGGTTGATTTTGACCAGTTTCGCACCTATATATGGGACGAAGAGTACGTTGACAACGCCACTATTCGTGCTGAAGTGAGCCGATTGAATAAAAGTCTCAAAGAGGATTTTATTCAAAATATTAGGGCGATTGGTTACATGATTGACATTCCTAAGAATATTTAATGTTACTTTTTTACTCAATACTTCTTTCTAAATTTACTTTTTACAAATAATTTTTTCTAATTTAACGATTGCTACGTTTTTGCTACGTTTCGTTTTCATAATGACGGTGTAAGAAACTTGTAAGGGGTGAAAATGAGACGAATCGTATCTCTATCGCTTGTTGCATCGGCTTTGATAAGCAGTGCATATGGAGCGGATGATTTAGCAGGGATGTTTAGTGAAGGAAAAGTAAGCGGACAACTTCGTGAATTTTCAATCACACGCGATTATAACGGTGCTAGTAATTTTACTCGTATGGCAAATGCCGTCGGCGGATATGTCAAATACGAAACCGGCGGATGGAACGGGTTGAGCCTAGGTGCAGCACTTTATGGAACAGCCGGTTTTGAACTCGGTAACCGTAGCAATGTGAATGATGTCGATCCAACGCTTTTAAGTAAAAATAATAGCAATGATATCTATTTCGGTGAAGCGTATCTCCAATATAAAAACGGAAACACAGCGTTTAAAGCGGGACGTCAAAAACTCGATACCCCAATGGCAGGCAGTGATGATGCCCGTATGCTTCCAAACCTTTTTGAAGCGTATGTGTTGAGTAACACCGATATCAAAGATACAACTTTGGTTGCAGCACACGTAACAAAGTTCGCACAAGGGACATTTGGACGTGTTTATAATGCCAGTGCCAATCATGCAAATGCTGTGTTGAGTGCGACTGCTGGATACTCTTATTGGGATTCTCGTAATCAAACGGGCAGTTTTGTAGATATGGGTAAATATGCTGTTGGTCAAAATACTGACGGTGTAACCGTTGCGGCTGTTGTCTATTCCGGTGTACCGGGATTGAAGCTTCAATTGTGGGACTATTATGCACATGATATTCTTAATGCAGTCTATGCAGAAGCGAATTATGCTTTGACAATGAGCAATGGAATGGCTCCTTATTTCGCCGCTCAATGGATTAATGAGCGAGATGTTGGAAGCAGTTATGCCGGAAATGTACAAAGTGACTTTTTTGGTGCAAAAGCAGGAGTTAAAGTAGCTAATTTTGATCTCTATGCAGCGGTTTCAAGCAATACCAAAGATGCATCTTCTCCGGCAGTTAACGGCGGAACGATTTCTCCATGGGGTGGAATGCCTGCCTATACGCAAGGGATGGTAACACGTCATCAATTTATGGCGGGAACTGAAGCTTGGAAAGTTGCAGGAAACTATAACTGGAAAGATATGGGTGTGAATCTGAACACAGGTGTTTATTATGCTTCGTTTGATTTGGATGCACTCAATGGGTATTCTGCAAAAGCATGTACAACAACAGAATCTGGATTTGATGTGATCTATAGCCCTGAGAAAATGAAAAACTTGCAATTACGTTTGCGTGCAAACTATACGCGTGATTTTGCACAAACCGCTGCCGGCGTTCCAACTGATTGGGACGAATATCGTTTTATTACCAATTACAACTTTTAAAGGAGGTTTATTATGAAACAAGAGATGGTTGATCGTATTAAGAACGATCCAGATTTTATTCATTTGGTCAAAACACGCAGTAAATTTGCATGGACCTTGACGATTGTGATGTTAGTTATTTATTTCGGATTTGTTTTGACAATCGCATTTGATCCGTCAATTTTAGGAACTCCGCTATCGGCAGGAGCTGTGACAACCGTTGGTATTCCGGTTGGTGTAGCGGTTATCGTAAGCGCATTTATTTTGACAGGAATTTATGTTCGTCGTGCAAACGGTGAGTTTGATGAATTGACCGCTAAAATTAAAGCTAAAGCGAAGGGGGAATAATGAGAGCATTACTTTTTTTATTAATTGCTTCTGTTGGGATATTTGCCGGTGAGGCATTGACCGGTGCAGTCGAAAAACAACCGCTTAATATGTCCGCTATTATGATGTTTATCATCTTTGTTGCTGCTACTCTTGGGATTACCTATTGGGCGGCAAAACGTACTAAAACGGCAAAAGATTTTTATACTGCCGGCGGAGGAATCACTGGATTTCAAAACGGTATGGCGATTGCAGGGGACTATATGTCAGCAGCATCGTTTTTGGGTATTTCTGCTCTCGTTTACGGAAAAGGGTATGATGGTTTGATCTACTCTATCGGGTTCTTGGTCGGATGGCCGATTATCTTGTTTATGGTAGCTGAACAACTCCGTAACCTCGGTAAATACACCTTTGCAGACGTTGCATCGTATCGTCTACAACAAACTCCGATTCGTACATTGGCGGCATTTGGTTCAATCTTGACGGTTGTATTGTATTTGATCGCGCAAATGGTAGGGGCTGGAAAATTGATCCAACTTCTTTTCGGTTTAGATTATAACGTTGCAGTTGTGATGGTCGGTGTATTGATGATCCTTTACGTAACATTCGGTGGTATGCTCGCGACAACATGGGTTCAAATCATCAAAGCGTTCTTGTTGCTCTCTGGGGCTACATTTATGGCGGTTGCGGTTATGGCTCACTATAACTTTAACTTTGAAACATTGTTCTCTACTGCGGTGAGTATGAAAGATCAAACGATTATGGCTCCGGGTAAATTGGTAAGTGATCCGATTTCAGCGATTTCGTTGGGGGTTGCATTGATGTTCGGTACAGCAGGTCTTCCGCACATCCTTATGCGTTTTTTCACCGTTAGCGATGCAAAAGAAGCCCGTAAATCGGTTTTTTATGCGACAGGATTTATCGGGTATTTCTATATCTTGACGTTCATCATCGGTTTCGGTGCGATCGTAATGGTATTCAAAAATCCTCATTATCTTGATTTGGCGAAACAAGCAACAGATGGCGGCTTCCCAATCCTCGGTGGTGACAACATGGCGGCGATTCACTTGTCTCAAGCAGTTGGCGGTGACTTTTTCCTCGGATTTATCTCTGCGGTAGCGTTTGCAACGATCTTAGCGGTTGTTTCCGGTCTTACATTGGCGGGTGCATCAGCGATTTCACATGACCTTTATGCGAGTGTTATCAAAAAAGGTAAAACTGATGGGATGATGGAGATGAAAGTTTCTAAAATCGCTACGGTTGTTTTAGGTCTTGTCGCGATCTATCTTGGTATTATTTTTGAAAAACAAAATATTGCATTCATGGTAGGATTGGCGTTTGCGGTTGCTGCAAGTGCGAACTTCCCGATTTTGTTCCTCTCTATGTTCTGGTCAAAATTGACAACACGCGGTGCTTTGATCGGTGGAACTATCGGGTTGTTGACGGCAATTGTTTTAGTTATTCTCGGGCCAATGGTTTGGGCGGAAATTATCAATGGTGATGCACTTAAAGCAGCTATTGCTGCGGCTAAAGCTGCTGCAACGGCAACGGGTGCATCTGCAGCTGACATTGTAAAAGCAGGTGATACGGCTAAAACAGCTTTCATTAAAGAAACTGCGATTTTCCCGTATCAATATCCGGCATTGTTCTCAGTAACAGCGGCATTCGTCAGTATCTGGTTCTTTTCGATTACCGATCGTAGTGAAAACTCACGTAAAGAAGAAGAGGCATACGAAGCACAATATATCCGTTCTCAAACCGGTATTGGTGCTGAGGGTGCAGTAGAGCATTAATTGGAACGTCCAAGGAATAAAATCCCTTGGACTACGCTTGCCGCTAAGGCACTGAAGCTTGCCTCTGTCGAGGCAGATTTCTTTCTATAGAATTAATTAGGAGTTAGCTTTGAGTCTATTTGACCAAAAAGCACTATTGATGTCAATTCATCCTTTCGACCTTTTGGGGGAGAGGATGATCGAAAAACTGATGACCCAGATGGATATTGCCTATTATCCCAAAGAGACGATACTTATCGCTCCGAGGGTGAGGGCGGAATCTCTCTATATCATTATCAAAGGTATTGTCAACGAAACCATCGAGGGTGAACTCCAAAACGTTTATGGGGAGCGCGACAGCTTTGACGCCAACTCCCTCATATATGGAAATACCCAAAGCACCTTTAGCGTTGCCGAAGATCTCATTTGCTATGAACTCCCTAAAGAACCCTTCCTTAACCTTCTCCAAGATGTTGAATCCTTTCAAAATTACTTTATGCAAGATTTCATTACCAAACATCAAAATCTCAAAGAGCGTCAACACCAAAATGAGCTAACCCCTTTTATGGTTTCCCGTGTGGATGAGATTTATCTGCATACCCCATGTTTTGTGGATGCTATGATGCCTATCAAAGAGGCATTGCGACAAATGGCGGATCAAGATGCGAATGTTATTTTGGTTAATGATGGCGATAAGGTCGGGATTGTTACCGATACCAATTTACGTGAAAAACTCCTTTTAAGTGATAAAAGCCGAAATGACCCGATTGGCGAGATTGCGACGTTTGGTTTGATTAGTATAGAGCGAAGTGATTTTCTTTTTAACGCGTTATTGCTCTTTACGAAACACGGAGTCAAACGGCTGGTTGTTGTCGATAATGAGCAAATCGTCGGGATACTTGAGCAGCTTGATTTGCTGAGCCATTTTGCCAATCATACCCATCTCATCGCTGCTTCTATCGATCGCGCGGTGAGTATCGATGAACTGCAAAACGCACAGCGTTCACTCACCCATTTGGTACGCTCACTCACGAGCAAAGGGGTACGTGTACGCTATGTCTCTAAACTGGTAAGTGAACTTAACGCAAAGGTGTATCGCAAAGTTTTTGAGATGGTTCTCCCTGAATCATTGCATGATAAATGTGCATTAATCGTTATGGGTTCTGAGGGACGGGGCGAGCAAATATTGCGTACCGATCAAGATAATGCCCTTATTGTTCGAGACGGCGAAAATGTTGAGAGTTATGAACCTTACATGGTAACTCTCAATGAATATCTTCTTCAATTGGGATTTCCAAAATGCAACGGTAACGTCATGGTCTCTAACCCCTACTGGCGTAATAGTGTTATGGGATACAAAAGCAAAATCGAGGGGTGGACGGATACTTTAAATGAAGAAGCATTGATGGGATTATCGATTTTCCTCGATGCCCATTGCGTCGCGGGTGATGAACACCTTTTGGATGATTGTAAAACTTTTTTACAACAACATTTTGAAGGGCGAAGTGACATAATGGCTCATCTGGCAAAATCGGCTTTGGCTTTTGAGACCCCTTTGAGCCTTATCGGCGGTTTTGTTTTGGGGAGAGCTGAGCACGGGAGTGAATTTGATATTAAAAAAGGGGGGATTTTCGCGATTGTTCATGGCATCCGAATCCTCTCATTGGAGTATAAAATTGCCCATACAAATACGACGGAACGGATTAAAGAACTCAATAATCTAGGGGTATTTGATAAGCGTTTTGCGAGTGAATTGATCGAAGCGTATGATACGCTGCTCAGTATCCGTTTAAGATTTATCCTTGCACAGAAACAAGGCTCTAACGAGCAAAATTACGTTAACCCGAAATTACTCACCAAAGCAGAGCGCGATCTGCTCAAAGATGCGTTTAAAATTGTCAATACATTCAAAAAATTTCTCACCTACCATTTTCATTTAGGAATGGTGGTTTGATGTTCGAATCTCTCAAACGTTCGTGGAACCGTCGTGGTCTTAACGATGAAAACTATGCGTGGATGTTTGAACCCTATAGCGGTGATGAAGTGGTGGTTTTTGATACCGAAACAACGGGACTCAATACTAAAAAAGATGCGGTACTCAGTATCGGTGCGGTGAAGGTCAAAGGGGATCGTATTTTGACCTCGGAGAGCTTTGAAATTTTCTTAAAACCTGAACGTGAAATTAGCACGGAAAGTATCAAAATCCACCATATTCGACCATGTGATTTAGAACAAGCGTATGAACCATTAGAGGGGGTAAAAAAATTCTTGGATTTTATTGGAAATCGCCCACTTGTAGGGTATTATTTGGAGTTTGATATGGCGATGATAAATCGCTTGATCAAGCCATGGTTAGGGTGTGAACTCCCCCATAAACAGATCGAGGTTTCAGGGCTCTATTTTGATAAAAAAATTGCTCTGATTCCCCAAGGAAACATTGATTTGCGCTTTGACACAATCCTACGAGATTTAAATCTTCCGCGGATGGGTCAGCACAACGCATTAAACGATGCAATTATGACCGCAATGGTCTACATAAAATTAAAAAATACACTTAAACTACACTAAGGAGCCTTAACTATGAGTGATATCGTAAAACCAACTTTTCAACCGAACCGTGAGTTCGCCAAACAAGCCCGAATCAAAAATATGTGTGAGTACCATGATTTGCAAACATGGGCAAATGAAGATTATGAAGGATTCTGGGGCAGTTTTGCCAATGAAAAAATCGATTGGTTTGAACCCTATACCCAAGTGCTCGATGAGAGCAATGCACCGTTTTACAAATGGTTCGTAGACGGGAAACTTAACGTCGCTCACCAATGTATCGACCGTCATCTCAGCTCACGTAAAAACAAAGCGGCAATTATTTTCGAAGGGGATCGCGGCGATAAACAAATTATTACCTACCTTGAACTTTATTATAATGTAAATAAATTTGCTAACCTCCTTAAAAACGAGTTTCATGTCAAAAAAGGTGACCGCGTCGTTATCTATATGCCGATGATTCCTGAAGCGGCGTATGCGATGCTCGCATGTGCCCGTATCGGTGCAATCCACTCTATCGTTTTCGGTGGGTTCTCTTCTGAAGCGTTGAAAGACCGTATTGAAGATGCACAAGCGAAATTAGTTATTACCGCAGATGGAGCGTATCGTAAAGATAAACCGTACATGCTCAAACCCGTTGTTGATCAAGCCATCGATGAAAAATCTCCGGTTGAAAAAGTTCTCGTCATTGAGCGAAATAACGAAGATGTCACGTGGGTAGCGGGACGCGATTACTCGTACAATGAACTCATCAAATCACAATCAAGCATCTGTGAAGCGGAAGTAATGGACGCGGAAGATCCACTTTTCCTCCTCTACACCTCAGGCTCTACCGGAAAACCAAAAGGGGTACAACACAACTCAGCAGGGTATATCCTTTGGGCGCAAATGACGATGGAATGGGTATTTGACGTCAAAGAAAACGATACCTACTGGTGTACGGCAGACGTCGGCTGGATTACTGGACACACCTATATCGTATATGGTCCACTCGCGATGGGTGCGACGACCGTAATGTTCGAGGGTGTACCTACATACCCTGATGCGGGACGTCCGTGGAAAATGGTCGAAGAGTACAAAATCAACCAATTCTACACCGCTCCAACCGCCATCCGCGTATTGCACAAAATGGGTGAAGATGAGCCAGCAAAATATGATCTTAGCTCTCTCAAAGTTCTCGGAACCGTTGGTGAGCCGATCGATCCTCCTGCATGGAAATGGTACTACGAAGCAGTCGGCGGAAGCAAATGTGCGATCGTCGATACCTACTGGCAAACCGAAACAGGGGGACATATCGTCTCTCCATTGCCGGGTGCGACTCCGATCAAACCTGCATGTGCGACATTCCCGCTTCCGGGTATCATCGCTGAAATCCTTGATCCGCAAACTGGGGTAAAAGTAGCAGCAGGTGAGCCAGGTTATATGTGTGTTACCCGTCCTTGGCCATCGATGATTCGCGGTATTTGGGGTGATCCTGAACGTTTCGTGAAATCGTATTTCGGTGATGTTAAAAAAGACGGACAACCTGTATACTTCACGGGTGACGGCGCGATCTATGATGAAGACGGATACATCACGATTACAGGTCGTACCGATGATGTTATCAACGTTTCAGGTCACCGTATGGGAACTGCCGAAGTAGAAGCGGCATGTAAAAAACACCCGAACGTCGCTGAAGTAGCCGTTGTCGGTAAACCGCACGACATCAAAGGTGAGGGAATCTTCGCCTACATCGTCCTCAAAAGTGAAGACACCGTCGGTGAAGAGATGGAGATGGTCAAAGAGATTAACAAAGTGATTATGAAAGAAATCGGTAACATCGCTATCTGTGATGACATCGTTTTCGTACCGGGCTTACCGAAAACCCGTTCAGGAAAAATCATGCGCCGAATACTACGCTCTATCGCGAAAGGGGAAGCAATCACTCAGGATATCTCGACTCTCGAAGATCCAAGTATCGTTGCCACTATCGAAACAAAAGTCAAAGGGTAAGTTTTACCCTCTCTCCCATAATTCCGTGTGACCGAAGGAAATCCTTTAGGGTCACGACACGGAATCTTTTCTCTAAACAACCATTATTCAGAAATATGTGGCTTAATATTGGTCGGCATTCTGTAGCTTGAAAAATCGGTTACATTAGAAAATGCACATTGTACTCCGAGTGTTACATTTCTCTTATCATGAGTAATATCCTTTGAGTAGTTGGCATATAAATATCCGTATGCCAATGCAAATCTATTCGAAATACTTTGATCCGAATAAGAATAACTAGCACCTATACGGGCATTATCAACCGGATAATAATTTACTGTACCATAATAATAATTAGTATCTGAAAATTTTTGATATGTCCGATTAGCCCCTATAGAAGTATCCAGTGTTCCTATAGTACTTTCCCAGCGTTTAGTAATATGTGCACCCATGACTTTAATCGTTTCATCGGTTACATTTGTGCTGTCGTCATGTTTTGTAATTCGTCCTCCTGCTTCCACATACAAATCATCTTGAATCATATAACCAGTGGCTAATACACCTGAATATGCAATTAATCGTGCGTAAGGAAATTGTTGATTACTATAATCACCTTCCGTTTTAACAAACCATTTTCTATCGTTTAATGGATCGAATTTATACAAAATATTCGTATAAAAAAGGTTGGAAGCACCCCCAACAGAGAACTTAACACTTTCCGTATTATAAAAGAGATCATATGCATTTCGATTATTATCACTAATGTCGTATGAATTGTGTGTTGTAGACAATGATAGTAGATTATCCCGTGGCGATCCGTCATCGGCTTGAGCGGTGCAAGCACCTAGGATAATAATGGATGAGATAACTGAACGAAGTTGTTGCATATTTTTCCTTGGATTTATGATGATAAATTATATGATTTTTTGTATAAAAATAAGATAACTCAATAATTCATTCTGCATCCTTCCGTCATTCCGTGCCACGACACGGAATCTATCTCTCAAAATCACATTTAACTATTTTCCTCCAACGTGTTATAATACTTCAACCTTATATTTGGATATGTATCATGCAAACACTCAAATTAGAAATCGAAGATTCTAAAATAGATATTGTTCTGACGATTATAAAAAACCTCAAAAATGACATCGTTAAAAGTTATGAGGTTATTGGACAGCCAAACGAAACAAAAGAGTTCGGCAAACTTTCCGAAAAAAGTCTGAATAACGTATGGGATAATGCTGAGGATAGCGAATATGACCGATTTCTCAAAGTATGATGTGGTCGTCGTCAAATTTCCTTTTGCCAGTAGTCTCAAATACAAAGCCCGCCCCGCTGTAATTATTTCATCTCCAATATACAATCAAACTTCTCGAAACAGCTTGCTTATTTTGGCGATTTCGAGCCAAACGGAGAACAAATTATCTATTGAGTCTCACGTAGCAGACTGGAAAGAAGCAGGACTTTTAAAACCCTCGATTTTCAAATCATCAGTTGCGACCATCGAAAAAGATGTGATTTTGACACGCTTGGGGACGTTATCGAAAAAAGATGTAGAGCGATTAGAAATAATGCTTGATGGGATATGTTGAGCCAGTCGAAGGGTGATTTCTCTCTCCCGTCATTCCCGCGAAGGGCGAAAAGCGTTTAAAACGATAACTGTTTATCGTTTTTAGCTTGGAGCGGGGCATCGATGTGCAAAGCACCGATGTCACTGAATCCAGCTTATTTCTTTCTCCCGTCATTCCGTGCCACGACACGGAATCCATCCCCAAAACTATTTGCTTTTTTTATAATTTTTAGCTATTCTATTCTGACAAAATAAAACGGGATAATGAGAAAACTGATAGAGCTACGGGATGAGGATGTTTTCAACCTTGATGATGTCCTTCCGAAGATGCTTTTGAAGTTTGGGGTACAGACGTATTAAAATATTATAAGGATGTAAGGTGGCACTTTTTTCGTATAGTGAGTTGAGCAGAGTATCGTCAAATGAGGCATTTGACTCAAGTTTAAATAGTACTATAGCAAAAAGTGCCGCGTCGGTATCTGTAAATCAAAATGATAACTTTGATATATTTTTGTCTCATAGTTATTCAGATAAAGATATTATCCCTCAACTCAAAAAACAGCTTGAATCACTTGGATATAGTGTTTATGTTGATTGGATTACCGATAGATTTTTAAGTAGAGAACAAGTCAATAAAGCAACTGCTGAAGTTTTACAAAAAAGAATGAAACAATCAAAATGTCTGTTATTCGCAACATCTGAAAATTCAACAAATTCTAAATGGATGCCATGGGAACTTGGATATTTTGATGGCATAAAAAATAAAATGGTTGGAATTTTACCTTTGAAAAAAGATAATAATGGGTTTAATGAAGATTTTAGGGGACAAGAATACTTAGGGCTATATTTTTACATTGACAAAGCCAAAATTAGTGGAAGCATTAAGGAAACCTTATTCGTTAATGAAAATAGCAAAAAATATGTTACGTTTGATTCTTGGCTTATGGGGAATCAACCAATACAAAGGAATTAGGAATGGCAGATATAAATATTGAAGATAATCGATTAAAACTTTTCATTGAAGAAGTCAAAACTATTCAAGATATTATCAAGCGGATGGCTGGAAATTCTTTTAATATCAAAACATGGGCAATTACTTTAGTTGCTGGAACCTTACTACTTAAAGGAAGTGATAAGCATTTCTTTATTGCGTTTATACCTCTTTTTGCTTTTTGGTATTTAGATGCATACTATTTAAGACAAGAACGATTGTTCAGAAAAGTTTATGATTGGATTATTTCATATAGACCTAATAATGATGATCAAATTTTTAATGTAAATCCCATGCGCTTTGATAATCAAGTCAAATCAATCTTTCAAATAATGTATTCAGTAAGTTTATTGCCCTTTTATGGAGGTATATTCCTTTCCATCTTGGGGTACATGGTAGTGAGTAAATGGATGTCAATACTTGGACTTTTTAAATGCATTAGTATATGTTATATAGGTGGACATTAGACTTGAATCGGCGGAGTAGATTATGAATATAAGAATTTTGCAGATTGGAAAATGTAATAGATGAGACCGATTGAACGAGTAAATTTGATTGGAAAAATAGCAAATATGCTTCAACAGGATATGACATATTCAAGAATAGATGCATATTTACCAGCTTTTGGCATAGTGTGTCCAGATTATCATTTTGATATAAATTTTAGTAAACGATTATATGTTGAAAAGTTGCTTTCTGACCAATCAGATGAAGTTATTTTAAAAATAGCAGATGATTTAGAATTAGAACATTCAGAGCGGGCAAAGGTAAATATAATTCCTACTTTTTGGAAGCAAGGTTATTTCAAATTATTTATTAGTCATGTTGCAAAATTTAAAGAAAAAGCGTCGGAATTACAAAATTCGCTTAAAATTTATGGAATATCTTCCTTTGTTGCACATTCTGATATTGAACCAAGTCGCGAGTGGCTTGATGAAATTGAAAAAGCTTTACATACTATGGATGCTTTGACTGCTATTCTATTAGATGGTTTTAAAGAAAGTAGTTGGTGTGATCAAGAGGTGGGATTTGCAGTAGGTAAAAGTGTTTTAATTATACCGATTAAAAAAGATTTAGACCCTTACGGATTTATTGGTAAATATCAATCTATTCATGCCGATGGGAAAAAAAGTGTTGCAGATATAGCAAAAGAAGTGTTTATTACTATTGTAAAAAATCCTAAAACAAGCAATCAGATACTTACAATATTTACAAATTTAATAAGCAACTCGACACATGAAGAAACGGCATTAAAGCAATTACATATATTAAGTGAAATAGAAACTATTCCTAAAGAAATTCTTACTCAGATGGCAGAACAAATAAAAAATAATAGCGTATTGATAAAATCAATAAAATTCATGGATAAAACAAAATTATTGTTAAAAAAATATGAAATATATACCTTAGAATACAAAGAATGTACATTGCCTTTGCTTGATATTGATGAAGATGAAATTCCTTTTTAATTGAGTTAAATTATCATCGGAATAGGATAAATTCATAAATGAAAAGAAATTATGTTATCATTAGATGATAACTAAATGGAGCCTATGTGGGTGATTTAGAAAACCTCCTTTTGTTAGACGGTGAGATATTTCCGATGGATAACGGCTATTGGGTAAAGTTTGAAGCCAAAACGGTGGAAACGAGCGAGACTATTCCTCACGGCGTCCGCTACTCCTTGACGTTGCACGATAAGAGTAATCATCGCCTCATCGGATATGACAATGCCCACAGCTTCAAACCAAGCAGTTTTCGTTACGGTGCACGTAAAACGACATGGGATCATATTCATAAAAAAGAAGAGACTTTTCCCTATGAGTTTGATTGTGCAGGGAAACTGATGGAAGATTTTTGGAACAGCGTCAATTATTATTTGGCGAATCATTAGAGGAGAAAAAGATGGAATCTAAAATGTTATATGTTGGAATTTTGAGTAAAGCCGATTATATTAAACGTACTATTGCCATCGCAAAAGGGGAGTATAAACCCAATGCAGATGAACCGAAAGTATGGTTTGAGTCGATTAAATCGCTTGCGCAGGTTCTTAGCAATGAAAATCAAGAGCTTTTAAAAATCATTGCCGAAAAAAATCCGCAGTCACTTACAGAACTCGAAGTGATGACCGGTCGCAAAAAATCAAATCTTTCACGTACCCTCAAAACACTTGAACGTTATGGAATCGTTGTGTTGGAAAAAGATAAAAACATGGTAATCCCAAAAGTACAGGCAACCGATTTTAGAGTGGAGTTCGGATTTGGCGGAACAGTAGCGGCGTGAAGCTAGATTTACCCTAAAGGGCACTCCGCCCGCCTTCGTGGGAATGATGAATGCTTTTCCTATTAACTAAGCCCCCTTATGCCATAATCCCACACTTACAAGGGAGTTTTTATGGCGGCAGGTTCGACGATTTATAAAGCACAACTCAGTATTGCGGATATGGATCGTAACTACTACGAGACCCATGAGATTACGATAGCCCAACACCCCTCAGAGACCGATGAGCGGCTGATGATACGGCTCGTAGCATTTGCCCTCAACGCATCAGATAGACTTGTTATCACCAAAGGGATCGGAGGAGATGACGAACCCGAATTGTGGGAGAAAAACTACGGTGGAGAGGTCGAGTTGTGGATCGATTTGGCTCAGGTGGATGAAAAACGTCTGCGTAAAGCGTGCGGGAGAAGTGAGAGGGTGATTGTTTACACTTATAATCTCAAAAGTGCCAGTGCGTGGTGGAAACAAAATGGTACTACCTTCTCTCGATTTAAAAATCTCTCGGTGATTCATCTGACGACTGAGGGGATAGAAACATTGTGTGAACGGACAATGCGGATTCAATGCAATATCAGCGACAGTGAGCTTAGTTTCCACAGTGATCGTGGTGATGTAGTGATAACGCAAGAGGTGTGGATGTAATCCTTTATCTTTTCTAGGTTATACTTATGTATTAATTTTAAAAGAGTGGATTTCAAATGCGATATAAAATAGGAACATTTAAAAATAGCATTGCAACGTTAGAACTCAAAGAGAGAACCCTTTATCACAACACGTTGATTCTCGGTGAGACGGGATCGGGTAAAACCCATTTGGCGAATAAAATCCGTCATTTTGTGATGGCGTGCGGTATACCGACCCTTTATCTCGATTTTTCTGACCCTTCTATCGATAAAATCGAAGAAAAATTCAAAGATTCGGATACTTTTTTTTATCTCCGTTTTGAAGAGAGTGAGGCGTTTGAAGAGGCTCTTAATCAAGCGATTGCAGAGCGTCGTAATATCTATATGGCGGTTAATCCTTCGTATTTTGCAAGTAAACGCAGCATCAAAAGCCAATTATCTAAAACGATCCAAAAGCAAGAGTTACTCGATAATTATTACTACTTTTTCCAAGAGATTGAGAGTTTAAACGGATTTTATACGAAATTCGAAGATTTTATCTATTATGTCTTTGATCTCGTGAATCTCAAAAAATTCGGGTTCACTTTCTTGACGCAACCCAATGAGATTTTTGAGAATCCTCGTATCAAACTTCTCTTTACATTCTTGTATTTGGGACGCTGTTCGAATGCCCATTATTACAACACATCGGTACTTCGTAGTCTCAAAACAAATACGTTTTATTACCAATACCGTATGGATAACCGCTCGTTGTTGTTCAACCAAATTAAAAGCGATATTGCGATAATCGACGATTAAAACTGCCTTAGGGCAGTAGGCTTCTCTTCTCTTTCAAATCATATAACTCTTTTTTTTTATTTAAGCTTTATTTATATACAAAATAAGATATGATAATTCATATTAATCGTTTTAGAACTATAAAATTATGGTGAAATTCTATGAACGTTATTAATATCCTTTTTTAATGTCTATCTTGTCGTTAAAAAGGCACTTTGAAGATACTTTTGTAATAGAATGGCTTTCATGAATGCAAAAACACTGATAAAATTATGTGATAAATGTTATTGGAATCCTCTTACCCAAACCGTAAGTGAAGATAATCATACGATAGTATTGACATCGAGCATGACAAAATTACTCTCAATGTTGATCGATCATCATGATAAACCGGTGAGCAGTGTCGATATATTTTTTCATATTTGGGATGACTATGATAAAGAGTTTAATCCTAAAAATGTTCGCAATTTGATTAGTAATCTGCGCAAACGAATCCCATGTTTGATTATCAACAATTATTATGGAGGGCGCTATGTCCTCAAAAAATATAGGGATAATGTCCCTGATATCACCGAATATGTCCTTGAAATACTCGATCAAGCGAAAAACGGGGTAACTATCTCTGACCCGAATTTACCGGATAATCCTATTATCTTTGTAAATGAAGCATTTAGTGAAATGTTTGGTTATACATCCGAAGAGGTAATCGGTCGTAATTGTCGTTTTTTGCACGGAGAAGATCGCGATCAACTCTCTTTAAAAGAGATTCAAAAAGCACTGAGCGAAGAGCGAGATATTACCGTGACCCTTCGTAATTATACGAAAAGTGGAGAACTCATTTATAATGAACTCACTATTAGCCCTATTTTTGATAAAAAAACAGAAAAATTAAAATATTTTTTAGGTGTCCAAAAAAATGTCACCGCCATACAAAAGCTGATTCAACAAATCAAAAGGATGTTATAGTCAATGGCAAAGAGAAAAGTAAATAACGACTATGCAAATCTCACAATCGTCGGTTTAGGAGCGAGTGCCGGAGGGTTTGAAGCACTTCAAAAATTTATTCAAAATATCGAGCCATCGAGTCGAATTACGTATGTTATTGTCCAACATCTCGATCCAAAACAGCCTACAATGCTAGGGACACTATTGGAGCGTTTTTCGAAAATCCCTATTATTGCTGTTACCGATAATCTTGAGCCTTTGGCAGATCATATCTACTATTGCCCGCCCAATTCCGACATCGTCATCGAAGAGGGGCATTTTAAACTTGTCGCCCCCTCTCTCAAGCCTTATCCAAAACCCTCGGTTAATCGATTTCTAAAATCACTGGCATTGGAGAAAAAAGAAAAAGCGATAGGGATTATCCTCAGCGGTACGGGAAGTGATGGTGCAGAGGGGATTGTTGCTATAAAACAAGGGGGTGGTATCGCTTTGGCTGAAAACGAAGATGCCAAATATTTTTCGATGCCCAAAGCGGCTATCGATACCCATGCAGTGGATGCAGTTTTACCCTCGGAGTTGTTAGCGCAAGGGATCCCCTATGCGATTGATGATCCGAAATATTTTGATCGCCATTTCGATCTTTTAGACAATATCGATAAAGTGTTTCGTTTGTTAAATCAAAAAAGTGAAGTTGATTTTAGCGATTACAAAGAAAATACCATCCATCGCCGATTGGAGCGACGGATAATTGATACTAAATCAGAAAGTGTTACTGATTACATCGACCTTTTGCAACGTTCCCCTGCCGAAATTATGAACCTAAAAAAAGAGCTTTTGATTATTGTTACTTCACTGTTTCGCGATAAAGAGGCTTTTAGGGCATTAGGAATGGAAGTTGAGTCGCTTTTAAAGGATAAGCTCGATAATCATATCCGTATATGGGTTGCCGCATGTGCTACGGGGGATGAAGCCTACTCTATGGCTATTGTTATCAGCGAGCTTTTGAAAAAGATGGAGATCACTAAAAAAGTGACGATTTTCGCTACCGATGTGAGTGAAGAGGCAATCGATGAGGCGCGTAGTCGAAGCTTTAGTGAGGAGGAGATTAGTGAAATCGATCCGCTAATCCTCTCTAGCTATTTTGTTGAAAAAAACCGCAGGTACTCTCCTATCAAAGCGATACGGGACATGATCGTATTTTCGAAGCATGACGTCATTAAAGATCCTCCATTTCTAAATCTTGATTTGGTCAGTTGTCGTAATCTTTTGATTTATTTTAACTCTGAATTGCAACAACGGGTCATCAGTATCTTTTCGTATGCATTACGTTATCAGGGGTTGATGTTTTTAGGGTTGTCCGAGACTATCGGGAATCTCACCTCTATTTTTGCTATTATTGATAACAAACACAAGATTTATCGTAAATCAAATGATATGGGAAATATCGATATCGAAGCACTCGCCTATTTTCAAAAAAAGGATTTTCAACGCGGTTCTCGAAAATTGCGTGATGAGGTAAATGCGTTAGACATTAACGGTTCGATCAACAATGCCGTCGCAGGATTTTTTGCTCAAAACGGTATTGTAGTGGACTCCAGCGGGGGTATTTTGTTTTTCAAGGGGGAGAATAAATACATTTCTCATCCTAACGGTTTAGCAACCAATGACATCTATAAACAAGTTTCCGATTTTCTCCGACTCGATTTACGAGCTACACTAAATGAAGCAGTTAAAAATGAACACGTCACCGTCTCTAAAAAAATTCGCGTATTACCACTGACGGATGATCGTGTTTATGTGACGATCACGGTTTTTCCTCTTCCGCGAAACAGACTTGCCGAGAACAGCTATTTTATTGCATTTGAAGAGATCAATGAAACCGATCGCTCGGTACTCCTCTCGCATCAAATGCAGGTGCATGACATCAATGACGTCAATATCCTCGAAAATGAGCTAACGGCACTCAAAGAGCGTTTACAAATTACCATCGAAGAACTCGAAACTTCAAACGAAGAGCTCCAAAGTACGAATGAAGAGTTGCAAAGTACCAACGAAGAGTTACAATCGACGAACGAAGAGTTAGAAACCTCGAACGAAGAGCTTCAAAGTACGAATGAAGAGCTACATACGGTTAATGATGAACTGGAACATAAAAATAAAGAGTTGGCATTTGTCAACGAAGCATTGAATAAAGTGGTCGAAGTAATCAACACGGATGTATTGATTTTAGACAAAAATCTCGATCTTTTCCTCCATACCAAAGGGATGGAACGGTTTTTCAAAATCAATTATATTCATAAAATCAATCTCAGTGAAATCATTATTAATGCATTAGTTTCTATCCCTGATTTGTTTGAAAACGTCAAAAATGTTGTGCAAAATAAGACAGAAGTGGAATACGATTTGATTATTGATAATCGCATCTACTGGTTTCAAATCAAATCGATTAATTTCTCCAGTGATGATTTTGGGGTCATTATCGGCTTTACCGATAAAACCGATATCATTCGCAACCAAGAGCTGATGTTTCAACAATCAAAACTCGCCAGTATGGGGGAGATGATTGGTAATATTGCCCATCAATGGAGACAACCGCTCAACTCACTAGCATTAAACCTTTTTGCCATAGAGAAAAAATTTCATACCGATGCGGTCAATAAAGATCTCTTTCATACTTTTGTGGAAGAGTCTCAAAAAACCATTCAGCACATGTCCACTACTATCGATGATTTTAGGGATTTTTTCAATCCGAATAAAGCCAAAAAATTGTTTAAATTGTCATTTGTAATCGATAAAACAATCTCATTCGTCCACGATTCGTTTAAAAATCATGGAATCACTATCTATTATGATGATAAAGGGGATATTGAAATTTTTGGGTATGAGAATGAGTTTGCACAAGTGCTTATTAACATTTTCAATAATTCCAAAGATGCCATTTTACGAGAAAAACGTGAGGATGGCTTTATCCGTATTGGAGTTGAACATAAAAGAGATAAGGCTATCGTGATTATCACTGATAATGGTGGCGGAGCATCCGATGAAATTATCAATCGTGCATTTGAACCTTACTTTACGACCAAAGAGAAGAAAGATGGGACAGGAATAGGGTTGTATATGTCAAAAATGATTATCGAAAATAGTATGAGTGGATCAATCCGTATGGAGACGATCCAAAATGGGATGCAGACTGAAATCACTTTAGAAGTTAAATACGATGCTTAAATCATTTACCCTTTTATATGTTGAGGACGATTCTTCCACCGTGCGTTCTTTTATCAATGCATTCGGTGATTATTTTAATGAGGTAATTATTGCGCGAAATGCAGAAGAGGGGTTAGAGCTTTTTGAAAAACATTCTCCTCATATTTTGATTACTGATTTACAGCTTCCAAAAATGAGTGGATTGGAGATGATAGCACACATACGCCATGCACATCCATCTTTTCCTATCATCGTTAATTCCGCTTTTAGTGATACCCATTTGTTATTACGAAGTATTGCATTGCATGTTGACAATTATATTCTCAAGCCGACTGATCCGTATCAGCTGTTGCATGTGTTGGAAAAAATAGCTCGGATTATTACATTGGAGAAAAAACTCAATACCACTCGTGAAATAATGCAGACGATGATCGATGGAATACCCGATCCCATCCTTTATATTGAACCTGATTACACGATAGCAATGATGAATCAGGCAGCAAAAGAACAAGCCGATGATTCAGTACTGGTCAATAAATGTTTTAATTTAGCACAAAAAAATCTTCCTGCGTGTTCAGAAGATGGGAGCTCATGCCCAATGAACAGCGTTAAAAAAATAAAGCAACCAGTCACTATGCGTCATCTACGAAAAGATAAAGAGGGAAACAAACGGTATGTTGAAGTGCATATGCGCCCCATTTTAGATACAGAGGGTGAGATAACTGCTTATGTTGAAATTACGCATGATATTACGCAATATCTGACAGTACAAGATCGCCTTGTGGCGGAAACAGAAAAGTTATCCCATATTTCGATGCACGACCCCCTAACACATCTCCCTAACAGACGTCTTTTTATGGATAGAATAGAACAAACGATTCAACATAAAAGCCGAACTAAAGAGATATTTGGTGTATTTTTTATCGATTTAGACCATTTTAAAGAGATTAATGATTCTATCGGTCATTCAAGTGGTGATTTGTTATTGATAGAAGCGGCAAAGCGGATGCAAAAAGTTATCCGTAAAGGGGATACCCTATCACGTTTTGGCGGGGATGAATTTCTCCTGATAATTGAAAATGGAATGACAGTATCCCATTTTTCAAAGATAGCAGAAAAAATACAAAAACTTTTTCAAGAACCTTTCTTAATTAATGAACATCAAGTCGTGAGTAGTTGTAGTATCGGCATTAGCTTATTTCCGCAAGATGGCAAAAATGCAGAGCTTCTCTTAAGTAATGCAGATAAGGCAATGTATGCGTCTAAAAACGGTGGTCGTCACCAATTTCACTTTTTTGATCCGAAATTGATGGTGTAAATCTACAAATCCTTTGTTATGCATAGGTAAACGCGCTATAATTCCACCAATTATTGAACTATATTTAGAGGAGCATATCGTATGGGAAGAGCGTTTGAATATCGTAAAGCCGCAAAAATGAAACGTTGGGGAAATATGTCCCGCGTATTTCCAAAGTTGGGTAAAATTATCACGATGGCGGCAAAAGAGGGTGGGGAAGATCCCGATATGAACCCGAAACTCCGTAGTGCGATAATGACTGCTAAAGCGCAAAATATGCCAAAAGACAATATTGATGCGGCAATCAAACGAGCATCCGGTAAAGACGCTATCTCTTTGGCAGAGATGAATATCGAGGGAAAAGGACCACATGGGGTACTCTTTTTCGTCGAGTGTGCTACCGATAACAATGCGCGTACAATCTCCAATGTCCGCACGATTTTTGGACGTGCCAAAGGTGAAACTCTCAACAACGGTTCACTCGAATTTATGTTTAGCCGTAAAGCGGTGTTTCGATTTCCAAAACCGGCTATGGATTTAGAAGAACTTGAATTTGCACTCATCGATGCAGGGTTAGACAGTATCGAAGAAGAAGAGGGTGAGGTGAGCGTGTATGGTGAATACACTTCGTTCGGCGCCCTCTCATCAGAGTTGGAAAAAATGGGAATTACCCCTGATAGTGCGGCATTGGAGCGTATCGCGAACTCTCCGGTAGAGTTTAATGATGAGCAGATGGCGGATATTGAAAAACTAATTGATAAACTCGAAGAGGACGATGACGTTCAAGCGGTTTATACGAATATCGGATAAAGTTTAACTGTTCACCCCTGAATAGGCTCAGGGGGAACGGTTGAATCTTCTTTTATCTCATTTTGATGGATGGTAGCATCCAAGAGTAATGTTTTAATAAAGTGATCTTTCGTCCCTCTTTTGAATTCGGGATCTTTTAAAAGTACAGAAATTTTATTACTTCCATTCTTTTTAATAAGTCGTTTGAGCTTTATCTCTCCCAGTCCATAAGCAAAGTCAGCGAGATACCACTCTCCAAACTCTTTTTTTAAATCTTTGATATAGCGTATAGCGGCTTCGGTTGAGAGGCAAATATTGGTTCTCTCATCATGCCCTTTTTTGATTGTGAGACCATAGGTTCGTCCTGATTGTTTCATGAATTGCCATAAGCCGACGGCTCCGCTTCCGTGAGCATCATTTCTAAAATTTGATTCGCAATAGGGGATAAGAGAGAAATATAGGGGAATATTTGCCTCTTCAAATTGTTTTGCTATTTTTGCATGTTCTTCTTTGGTGACTTGATAGCGTTTCATGTGATAGTTATAACTGGTAGCGTACGTCTCGCGTACGTTGTGAAGGGGATTAATATCATCATAGGACTCTTCAGAACCTATGGATGTTAGAGAAGCATTGATTGCATCCTCAGAGGGTGCACCGTAGAGAGAACTCAGGGTAATGATGAGGACGAAAACCTTTCTCATACTTCGATATAATCCAAATCTTTGTGGAATGTTTCATGGGTATAATAAAGTGCAACGGCAGCAAGGGTAAAGCAAACTGCTCCCACAATAGCACCTGCCCCTAAAATTCCATAATTTGCTTTGAGGGAAATAAATGAGAGGGTAATAGGAACTACTGCACCGCGAACGAAATTGGGTGCAGTAGTGGCGACGGTAGCACGGATATTGGTTCCGAACTGCTCTGCAGCCATCGTGATAAAGAGAGCCCAATAGCCGCAGAAAATACCCAGTGCAAAACATGCCCAGTAAAACTCAGAAGGTGTTGCTCCGTGTAGGGTGTAATACCATACGACACTCAAAGAGGAGAGGAGTAAAAAGAGGGTAAATGCATTTTTGCGACTTTTGAGTTTTTGGGAGAGATAACCGCTGGCGAAATCACCGATAGCCAAACCGATATAGCAGTACATTAATGCAGTACCTGCACTTATGTCACCGGTAATCTCTAATGCCTTGGCAAATTCGGGAGAGAACATAACGAGTACTCCCACGACAAACCATAATGGTATACCAATAGCAATTGCTTTGAGGTATTTACCGAGTAACCGTTTGTGTGTAAAGAGGGCAAAAAAATCTCCCCGTTTGATATTTTCACTAAGATTGTGTTCAAACATCCCTGATTCACGCACTTTGAGACGAAGTATTAGCAGTGTAAAACCTAATATCCCTCCAAACATATAAGCATTTCTCCATGCAAAATGTTCCGCAACGAGATTGGCGGCAACCACTCCGAGTACACCAAAACTGGCGATGCTCATTACTCCATATCCGCGAAGATGTTTTGGGAGGATTTCGGCAACCAGTGTTACTCCTGCTCCAAGTTCTCCCGCTAAACCGATTCCGGCGATAAAACGCAACGCCGCATATTGTTCGACATTGGTCACAAAAGCGTTAAGAAAATTGGCAACCGAATAGAGGACGATAGAGGCAAAGAGTACCGAAAGTCGCCCTTTTTTATCCCCCAATATTCCCCATAAAATTCCTCCGATGAGCATCCCTCCCATCTGCATATTGAGAATCGTAGAACCCCATGCAGTGATTTCATCAGCTTTGAGCCCAAGCTCACTGAGACTTGCTACACGGACTACTCCGAATAAAATAAGATCGTAGATATCGACAAAATACCCCATTGCGATAACGATGACCGGCAATGTCAATACTTGACGAATAATTGTGAAAGAAGAACTGTTCATTAAAACTCCCAATAGATAGTGATTGATTATAGATTATTTTAGCTTAGAAGTAGTATTATTAGCGATGTTTAAAAAATAGTAAAAAACATTATTAGTTTTTTAAAGGGGGATGTATTATGCAAGACGTTCAAAAAAAAATTATCCGTTTTGTATTGGATTATGATATTTCTAATATAAATACGTATGCGGGATACAAAGGGGATTTAATCATAAAAGTAACCACGAAAAATAGAGAGGATGTCATAGATTTACGTAAATATGCACTCTCATTAGGCGTGAAAGAGGTTGTTATCAAAGAGAAGCTTGATACCAAGCAATATGAAATTTTTTGCGTCACGGTGGATGATGACGTTTACACGTTACGCTAACTCTTTTTTGAGTGAAGTAGCGGTTAAAAAGAGGTAATCACGTCCTGTAACGGTGACGCGAAACTTTTTTTGCTGTAAATATTTTTTACAGTAATAGATATCTTTTATGATTATCGACATCTCTGAATAGGGATAGTTCGGTGCTTTTGCCCCATAAATCATCTCCCCCCCCATCCATCGACAATTCGGAAATCCTAAAATCATGGCACCATCTTTATTCAAATACTCTTGTACTAACGAGGCAAAGAGGGGTTTAAACTCCAATGTAGAGCTTTGTAGGGTTCCGATGGTGATAATGAGATCGAATCGTCCTAGATTGAGCGATGATAAATCGTTAATATCATGGACGTAAAAGTGGGCATTCCCCTCACCAAACCGCTCCCGTGCGACATTGATAGCACTGGATGAAAAGTCGATTCCGACGAGTTCTATATTCCTATACACTTCATCTGGGAGAATTTGACGGATGAGGTCAAATTCATCTCCTGTGTTGATCCCCAAATTCAATATCCGTTTTTTATCACCCACTTTGACACTTCGTAATGCACGCAGATAGGGACTCAAGAATGCGGGTTCTTCATTTTTGTGGATAGCGGCAAATCGGGACGCTGTGCCGTATTTTTCCTCTTTTTCCTCAGAATGATGAAACGAATCGCTAAGGTCGAGTTTTTCATAGGTGAGAGCTATGGTGTGTTCAGATAGGGGTTTGGGGGTTAAGAGGCGGCAAAACAGCAGTTCAGCTAAATCACTCCACCCTTTGTAAGAGCGATGGAGATAGTTTATTTCGTTTATTGTGACGGTTTCACCCGCATAGGAATTTTTGGCAATATCAGGGTTAAGTACTTCAAAGGTGATGGTATCAGACACCGTGAGTGCTTCGTGTGCCCATGAGAGGATTTCGCTGAGAGGTTCTGAGGTGAAGGTTTTCATTTATTTACTCCGTGAGAGCATCAGACCGCTTATCACAATCATGAATGCGCCGATGATGATAGAGATAGTGGGCAAGGTATCCCCTAATAGTATCCCAAAAATGGTTGCAAAGAGGACAACGGAATAACTAACACTACTCACCAATCCTGCTTTGGCGTAAAAGTAAGCGCGAGTCATGTATATTTGTCCCCCTGCGGCTGATAATCCTATCAATACAATCCATACCCAATCGATTCCTTGGGGGAGAATAAATGGGCTTAGTGCGAAACTTAGCGAAGGTGAGGTGTAAAACTCACCTAATATCATCAGTATGAGGGGGATGAGTACACCCGAAATCATAAAAGAGAGGACGACGGTGCGTGTATCGTAGTAGGCTTTTAAACTTCGGACACTGGTGTAGGCGAGTGCGGAGAGAAATCCTGTGAGTATCCCCATAATATGGAGATAATTCCACTCCATTCCATTGAGTGTCACAACCCCTAAAAAACCGATGAGGATTGCTAAAAGCGCACTGGTTTTGAGCCTCTCTTTGAGGAGGAAAAAAGCGAGAATAGCGGTAAAAATAGGCTCTGTTTTAGCATAAATGATAGCGTTTGAGAGTGATGTTGCACTGATGGTGTAAAAAAAGGTGAGCAATGCAACCGTTCCAATAACTCCTCTAAAAACGAGGGTGAAAGGGCGACCCCCGACATTACGAATCGGAGAGTGAAAGAGGGTAAACGAGATAGCAATCAGACCGATAGCGTTACGCCAAAACGTCACCTCAACCGAGCTCATCGAAGCTGAGAGAAGTTTTGCAAACAGCATCGTGAGGGCAAATAAAAACGATGCTAAAAGCATAAAAAATATGCCACGGCGTGTGTCAGAAGATGTATTCACCAAAAAACCTATAGTGAATCGATATAAGCAATTAAGCTTTCAAAATAGGTTGTTAAAGTATCCCACGGATTTGGGATTGTATCGTTTGTCAGGTAAATATATCCTAATTGATACGTTGAAAGTTTGGATATCTTAGCAGATGTTAATGGTGCATTATACGCTAACAGTGCAAAACGTCCGGCACCGTAATGAAGTGTATAAGATGGAGGGGAGAGTGTATCATAATTCATTCCACTGTCTTCATAAATGACAGTCGTATCGGACGCTCTAATAATCGATTCATCAGGATAAACTCCTGGATTAACAACGACACGACTTGACTGATTGTGATCTTTGATATAGCGATACAATCGATCATAATAGTGATTAGTATCGGCAGAGGAATTGGTTTCATCAAGAAAAATACCGTCTAAATCGGGGTAGCAACTATAATAGGTATCAATATCGTTTTTAACTGTTTGTTCTGATCGTGCACTATAAGACGTATAGACGTAGCCTATGATTTTTATAGATGAAGATTTTAGTTTTGTAATTCCTTGACGATAGTCACTAGCTACTGAAGTATTGCAATCGACTGGACCATTATTAGGATTGATGATAGCAATAGTCTCTTTTGTATGAGCCGTTTGTGCCACTTTTTGCCAGCTAGAATCTGTTGGATAGGTATAAAGAGGGATCAGTGTTCCTCTAAAATGAGTTATTGAGGATGGTTTGAGGGGAGGAGAAAATGAAGCGAAGGTATCGAGTTGATGAATTACATAACCTTGAAACGAGCGGTTGGTAATTGCTGTATTTAAAATGGTATGAATCGATTGAGGATCGGTATAGAAAGAGACGTTTGGTTCTTTGGAAGCTACTGTTTCGATTGCTAATTTAATACTTTTTCCTGTTTTGCTATCAGCATAGAGAAGGGCATTTTGGCAATTGGTAGAAAAATCGGCAAAGTTATTCGTGTAATTCATAATAATAGTTTCATCTGCTAAATCGATTACACTATAGTCGATGGCTCTATTATTGGGAAAGCCGGTTGTAGCAATGAGATCAAGCCAATAGGGGAGCGATACAGAGAGTTTTAATCCATGGGCATGAAGTGTAGTGCTGGCATAAGTAACCAGATCAAGATAGTTCTGCCATGCAGGGATATTTGCAGGATCAGTTTGATCGGTAAATGCAGTCCATGGCTCGATATCCAAACTTAACCCAATGATTTTTCCACCTGAAGCATTGTATGTCATGATTTGATTAATCCATTGATCTATTGTTGATCGTGTTGGATGATCTGAACCTAACATCCAAATCTTAGCTCCAGATGATTCCATTTGATGTGCATTGGTAGTAAAATTGGCATCTTGATTGAGATAAATGGTTAGTGTATGATTCGGAAAGTTGCTTTGAACGGTACTGTATCCGTTGTTGCCGTTCCATGAATAAAATGAGAGTTCGTTAGTGGTGCTACTCTTTTCTGTATTAGTGTTATTCCCTCCTCCTCCACAGCCATATAGAAATAGTGCGAGGAGTAAAAAAATCACTCTATAAAATGATGAGA
Organism: Sulfuricurvum sp.; assembly: GCF_028710345.1. Lineage (NCBI taxonomy): Bacteria > Pseudomonadati > Campylobacterota > Epsilonproteobacteria > Campylobacterales > Sulfurimonadaceae > Sulfuricurvum > Sulfuricurvum sp. The sequence continues at coordinate 47,919 of NZ_JAQTUH010000008.1, forward strand.
TATATTTAATTGTTGTCATATAAAACTTTTGTTTGGAATAAAATGAAATTGTACAGTAGTGTGATAGTTAATTGGCTTTAGTTTGAAATAGTGGTTTCAATAATTACGAATGTAAACTATGCAGGGAAATTAATCCATGGCTTGCTCCACAGCTCCAACTGAGCTTTGCACTCCGCACTCACAAACCGCTCCCCCGCATCAGGTGGTGATACAAACTCGAACGCTTCATCATTCAGGCTAAACCGCAATGCGTAAGCATGTAAGTATCCCCGTTCTTCTTTGCGTGCCTCATCTGCTTGTGCGTAACGCTCATCTCCTGCGATAGGGGAACCGAGAGATTTGAGGGCGACACGGATTTGATGGGTTTTGCCCGTATGGGGTTTGATGAGGAAAAATCGTTCATGAGTACGCAATGCACAACTGATGAACTGAGTAATGGCGGGATTTTCCATCGTCGTGAGGAGTTTATAATCTCCCCGTCGTGCACCTGTCATATCTCCCTTTATCCACCCCATTTTTTTCTTCGGTTTACGCATCGAGATGGCGAGGTAGTATTTTTCGACTTCGCGATTTTCAAACATTTTGCCAAACTGTGCAGCGGTTTGCGAATCTTTGGCGAGAATTACTAGTCCTGAGGTCATTTTATCGAGACGGTGGACGGGGAAGAGGGAGATACCAAGTTGTTGGCTGACTTGCACGACAAATCCCGCTTCTCCTTCGGAGTGGAAGTTGACACCTGCACTTTTGTGGGCGATAATGAAAGAGGGGTTGTCATGGAGGATTTTCATGGTGTGATTATAGCGAAAGGTAGGTTGATAGTCCGAGGGGGTGGTGCTCTCACTCCTATTCTCTTGAGTTGGAGCACTTAGATTATAGGATAATGTCCATTCCTACTCTCCTAAATGGGAATGAGAGAAAAAATTATTTTTTTTCTTCTTTTGCCATTGCTACTATTACAGTAAGAATTTCTATTGCTTTTCCAATAATCTGATTTGTATCAGATTGCGCTTGAAGTGAACTCATTGAACCCTCAATAATACGTAGTCCTTGTGATGTCAGAAAGGTTATTCTGATTTCTCCACGTTGAGGAATTGCGCTTCTTTTTACTATTTTAATATTGTTATTTTTTAAATATTTAGCAGAGAGATTCACTAATTCTTTTTCTAATTTCTCTATTTCAACATTGCCACTTTGTTCGATAAATACAATTTTTTCACTTTGATTGATATATCGGATTGATCCATCCCCATAAGATGCTAGTGTATCCAACCCTAAACGAAGAGGTACTTCTATTATTACGCCTAATAAAATATCATCTGTTGATGGTTGCCCGGAATCTCTTAACCAATTATACGCTAGTGCACGCACTCTATTTTCAGTTGAAGGATTAATAGCAATAGATTTAATCTCATCAGCATTTGGTTGAATAAAAAAAGCTTTTTCCCAGTAAGCTAAATCTTTATCATGCTTTGGTTTGAATAAATTTAGATTGTCACAAAAAAGTAGGTTGTAAATAAAATTTGCATTTTTACTGGTATACGGAGAAACCTCAATGTTTGAGGCTGCAGATAGACTAATTGATATACAAAAAAGTAAAAATATTTTTTTGTATATGCTAATTGTCAAATTGTTTGTATTGGAAATAAAATTAAATAATTTTTGTATAGACACTCTTTTTTTCCTATTATTTGACAAACTGCTTTTTAATGAATGTATAACCGAGCATTATTAGGATAAACAGCTCTAATGTATAACCAAAAAGATAGTCCATCAAACTCAATTTTGTCTTTGGCAATTCAGCAGGTAAAAGACCGGAAGTCTGTAAAGCGCTCAATGCTTCTCCTTTTGGCAAGGGCATATACATTGTCGATTCACCAGTTATACCTAATACTAATCCTTTATCTTCGACAGAGTAAGGGAGTAAAAAAGAATGTCTTGCAATAAGTTGTCCAAGGTATAAATGTTTACCATCAGGAGTAGTGATAGAAGTATTTGCGATATGAGTGATCGATTCTTTATCACCGAACATGAGATGTCCTGCGAAAGCTTGTGACGAAAATCCGAAACCTAAAAGAAGAAGTGATGTTAAAGTGAATTTTTTCAAACGTTGTATTCCTTTCTATGTGAATGATATGTTTTATATTTTAGACAGTAAATATTGTCTTTCAATAAGGCGATGTTTTAGTACCTTCTATGAATCCATAGATAGCTATAGCGGCTCCTTTATCAACAGATAGGACTTCTTTGCAATCATTAACGGTGATACCGACGGCTATTGAGGCACTAATAGCCGCATCATAGAAACTGACGCCTGTTTTACAATATGCGAGAAAAAAAGTTGATAATCTTTCATGAGATTCTTGAAATGTGAGTTGTGAAGTTTTTGGGGATGCATATTCCATATTGAGGTTATTTTCACCTATTTCGTTCCCCATTTGGTTTAACACGGCAAACATAGTATTCATGAGTTTAGGACCATGTATATTAGCCTGATCAGAGAGAACCACCGTGCCAGATGTAATCGAATTATCAAATTCAAAACTTCTGTACATTAGTGAACCGGCTATTCTAGCTAACGATATAATAAGTGTTTCGGCATGAAGTCGCCCGTTTTCTGTAAGTAGTTTTCTCGAAGCATCGATAAAAAATTGGGCTGTGTTTAAAAGACTATTCAATTTCTCTTCAGTCATATTTTCAAATCCGTGAAATTTTAATTGTTGTCATATTATCTAAATTTATTTAAAATAAACACAAAATTATTCTTTTCCATTTTCCAAAATAAGAGGGAGAATAATTTGTATTAGTAATAATTTCTTTTCCTTTCCTTTCCTTTCTTAATACCCATTTCTAACCAATTTTTCTATTTTATTTAACTTGCTATAAAATACTTGACAATAAAAGCCTATTTAATATATACTACTTTAAATAAATAGGAGGAAATATGAAAATCTCTCAGGAAAACAAAGAACTTACCAAATTGAAGATCTTATCAGCAGGTGTCGAGCTGATTATCGAAAAAGGGTTCAAAGATGCTTCGATGCGTGAGATAGCGCAACGTGCCGGAGTGAGTAATCCGACGATCTATAACTATTTTCCGACCAAAGAGCAGATGCTCTATGCCTATATCGAATGGAAGCATCAGCAAACGCGCGAGATTTTGGGCGGTATCGAGGGGTTTGAGAACTATACGTTGCGTGAACAGCTTCAAACACTGATCGAAACGGAACTCGAACTTTATCTCGAAGATCGCGAATTTATCCTCCAAATCTCAGAGATGGTGTTTCACTCTTCGTCGTTGAAACTCGATTCTCTCTATGCAACCAATCGTCTCTTTGTCGAAACTGCGGCTGAGATGATTGCTATTTCTATCGAAGCGGGAGAGATTGAGAAGCCTCCGTTTGAAGAGTATCTGCCGAAGTTATTTTGGGACTATTTCGTGGTGGTGGTCGCTTACTGGGTCAAAGATGAGAGTGAGTCGTTTGAAAATACGACGCAGTTCATCGATCACTCTATGGGGGTTATCGAAGCGTTACTCCAATCAAATCTTTTAAATAAAGCCTCTGAGTTGGGGATGTTTTTGTTTAAAAATCATCTCCTCTCCTCCCTGACACGTTTTTCCACCAAACAGAGCCGTTTCACCAAAATGAAGCGTAAACTCGGGGAGGTGTTGCATGGATAAGTGCATACCGACAACCACGATGGCACGTGCCAATGTAATCGGTAAAACATTGGTCAAAATCGGAGCGAACCACTCCAAAGGGGCGATTAAAAAACTGATCTCATCGGGTAGTAACCGACAATCCATCCACGATGAGACGCAAGAAGCTACGGCAAAGCTAATCATCGAAGCACTCGGCGAGCTCAAAGGGGTGTCGGTTAAAATCGCCCAACAAGTCGCTTTGGCGTTGCCTTTTTTACCGCAAACGTATCTCGAACAGATCACTAAATCATTTAATGCGATTCCGCCGATCAACCGTGCGCTGATTCGTAAAATTATTAAACAAGAGTTGGAACACTACCCTGAAGAGGTGTTTGAATCATTTGAATCAACACCGTTTGGGAGTGCCAGTTTGGGACAGGTGCATAAGGCGACGTATGGGGGAGATGCTCTTGCGGTAAAAGTGCAGTATCCCGGTATCGCCAATACAATCAATACCGATATGGGGATGATCAAGTTCGCCCTTCAACGCTTCGCTAAAGGGCAAAATGTCGATCATTTGATTGAGGAGATCAACCAACGTCTTTTTGAGGAGGTGGATTACGCGTATGAAGCGAAAAACGTCCTATTTTTTAGCGAACGTCTCAATCATCCACAGGTGGTTATCCCTAAAGTCTACCCTGAATTCTCTAGCTCAAAAGTACTGGTGTGCACGTATATAGAGGGGAAATCGTTCGGAGATTTTTTAAAATCTTCTCCGACGCAAGAGGTGCGAAACCATTATGCACAGCTCCTCTTTGATACCTTTTTCACCTCGTTGTATGCGCTTAAAGCAATCCATGCTGATCCTAATCCGGGTAATTTTATCTTTATGGATGATGATCGACTGGGGCTTATCGATTTTGGATGTATCAAATACGTGGATGATGATTTCCTCGTCCCCTATAATCGATTGCACCTCTCGCTCATAGAAGGGTGCGATGATCTCACTATCGCAAAACAGTATGCCGCGCTCAATATGATCGATTCGAGTGATGATGTGTCGATGGTTGCGTTTTATCACGAGGTGATTAAACCTCTGGATCGGCTCTATATCGATGTTCTCACAAAAGATCATTACGATTTTGGAAATAATCACTCATTTTCCAAAAAAGGGTTTGAAACCATCTTGGAAGTGCAGAGGAAACAGACCCATTCGGTGCACAAATTTAACCAAGAGTACCTTTTTCTAAACCGTACTCTCTTGGGGTATTACACAATGTTTGAGCAGCTAGGTGCGCAGATCGACACACGATCGGCTAGAAGTATTATGAATCAATACCAAGGAGAAAATCATGGCTAATATGACTGAAGAAGTTCGCACAATAGATGTTGAAGAGTTGCGCTTTACGAGCGGGTGGTTTAGTATGTTGTTGATCGGGGTGAGTTTGATACTTGCGTTGTTTCAATCGTTTTTTGTTCCGAATAATGTGGTTGGATTAGGGAATATCCTTTTTTTCCTGATTGCGATGATTCCGATGCTTTATTTGGCTTTGAGCGCTCAGGTGAGCAATCGATATACGTTATGGCTGCTTCCGTTGGTCGCGGTGTGGACTGCCGATGTGTTTATTTATAATAATGCGTTGACGCAGTATTATCTCCCGACTATCATAATGGCGATGATTGGGATTTTGTACCTCACGAGTATGCACAAAGTCGATCATTTGTATCAGACGATGATTCCGAGATTGTTGGTTGCATTTTCACCGTTGAAATATTTTAGAGTATTTTTCTCTCATCTGTTTGCACTCAATCCGAACTATTCAATCTACAAACGGATACTCAAAGGGGTTCTCGTGACCGTACCGTTCGTGGCATTATTTTTGGCACTGTTTATGAACGCAGATGTCCGTTTTAATCATGAAGTTAATGTAATCGTAGGACTATTTGCTCTTCCGAGAATAGATCAGGCCATTTCGATGCCACTCTACTTTTTCCTCTTTTTAGGTATCTATCTCTATAGCTATCTCAACCGTGCGGAACGCTCTAGCAATGATGAGGCAAAACCCTATGATAAAGTGATTGTCGGTATCTTTTTAGGGGGACTTAATATCCTCTTTGTCGCTTTTTTGGCTTTTCAGATTGCGTATCTCTTCGGAGGGGAAGCGTACATTACTCAAGCAGGAGTTACGCACGCTCAGTTTGCTCGTGAAGGATTTTTTCAACTTGCATGGGTTATCGCTTTGGTCGTCGTTATCTTTTTGGGGATGATGCGCCGCTATAAAGGAGAGATGAGTATTCAAATCCTAATGGGTCTGTTTATGGCGCAAACGGTAATTATGGGAATCGCATCGCTCAAAAAGATGCATTTGTATCAAACATTGATGGGGATGACAACACTGCGCTACTATGTGGAGTGGTTTGAATATTTCTTGATCGCGGTGTTGGTTGTGGGGATTGTTCTGATGATTATCCGCCAATCGTATCACGTTATCTTGAGTACCGTTACCGCTATGGGGTTGATTGCTTTTACGATAGTCTCATCACTCAATGTCGATTATATGATTGCGTCACATAACGTAGAAAAGTTCAAAAATGAACCTGCAAAACTCGATACCGAGATGCTCTCGACTCTCTCTATCGATGCGTTGCCGGCATTGAATGAGACTCCCGTAATGATAGCGGTCAATTTTCCAAAAGATAGTTGCCAAATTGCTATGCAATACCATTACGGTAGATGTAAACTGATTGGGCAACATGGGGAGAAACAATTGTTTTATGTCAATCAACGCAATACGACTACGGTTGCTGTCAATAATTAAATTCTGCCTCAAAGAGGCAAGCTTTAGTGCCCTAGCGGCTAGCGTAGTCAAAGGGATTTCATTCCTTTGGCGTTCAAATATTATAGGAGCTTCAAATGAAAGTTTATGATTTTTATAAAAGTTTTGGAATCGATATGAGTTGCCATAACGGCGGTCAATTTTATGCGCTAAAGCGTTCAGAAGCACTGGAAATGGTCGAACTTTTGAGGGAAGATGGGGTTACTATCCACAGTATAGATGTATTGCATCGTAATATCAGCGGATTATTCGATTATCGAAACGAGAGGGGTGAACGCATCTGCTGGGATTTTGATAGCGAAAATATCCCGGAGTCTGAGCGTTATGGTGTTGCGACATCAAGAATAGAGGCTTTGGGAGTGGAGAACGTCGCATTTTTGTTCTCGGATGAAAAATCATACAAAGCATGGAAAAAAAATCATCAAAGAATGAGTGCGTAGATCGATGGAAACGACACTGAAATCGAACACTCTGAAACGGGTTTTTTATCCTGCATCTTTTTTCGTCCTATTGTTAGCGATCATCTATAAAGCCGATACGGCAAATTACAATTTTGCGTTTCATGTGGTAGGGATGATCCCCTATGGCGACAAAATCGCTCATGCCGTTTTATATGGGATTATGGTGTATTTGCTGAATTACGGTTTTAATGGAAAACAGTGGTTTAGGATAGAAATTGGATCATTAATTGTATTTGCTTTTGCGTTTGTCGAAGAGGTGAGTCAACTCTATTTCCCTAGCCGCTCATTTGATTGGTTTGATCTGCTCGCGGATGTGATCGGGATTGTTGGGGCAGCGGTGGTTTATCGGAAGGTGAAAAAGCATGAAAAAGCGTAATATCTTTTTGTCTGTTGCTCTTATAGTTGTAACAACAGCATATTATACGGGGATTTCTTTTTCGATACCGATATTTAACACTGTTACTTTTGGGATAGCTTTAATCTCATTTATTATTTTATCGAATCTGTTAGCAACAGAAAACGCAAAATTTTATATCAAATTAATTTTTGCTTTTGGATGGGTATACACATTTGTATTTGGAATATTTTTATTAAACATGCTAATAGATAATCGAAATGCTGATTTTTCAAATATAGATGAAACTCAATTTTGTACACAATCAATGTATGGTTTTGTGGGAACAGATGGTGGTACTGAAATGCGTGCGTATAAAAGATTCTGGATTTTTGATAAAGAAATTGGAAATTATCGTTTATCCGATTATTATCAAAGTGCGAACGATACGAAGGGTATTTATGAATTTTGTAAAGATAAAAAGATAATTGAGCTCAGATAAACGTATTTTCCAATATACGATACTCCCCCTCTTTTAAATCCCCCAGTGTCAATTCCCCAAATGACAAGCGGTGCAGTGCGGTGACATGATTTCCTACCGCCGCGAACATCCGCCGTACTTGATGATAGCGCCCTTCGGTAATTTCTAATGTGGCATGGGTTTCGTCGATTACGGTAAGTTTGGCGGGTAGGCAGGGGCTTTTTTCACCGTTTAACATCAATGTCCCCGAAGCGAAAATCTCTGCTTCATTCCCGTTTAACGCTCTATCTAATGTCGCTTCGTAGATTTTAGCAACATGGTGGCGCGGGGAGGTGAGGCGGTGGAGTAATGCTCCATCATCGGTGAGGAGAAGCAGTCCACTCGTCTCTTTGTCGAGCCGTCCGATCGTGGAGATTTTGGGATCGCGCACTCTCCATCGCGGCGGGAGGAGATCATAGACGAGTCTCCCTTCTCCTTCATCATGACTACAGATCAAACCTATGGGCTTATGCATCAAAATCACCATCCCAGAGGGGGGATCGAGGGGTTCGCTATCAAAACAGATTTCATCATGAGAGACTTTGGTATCGTTTTTGAGGGGGAGATTTTCAGCATGGGTGATGATCCCTTCTCGTATGAGGGATGCAACCTCTTTGCGGGTGCAATACCCCAATGAGGAAAGGAGTTTGTCCAGACGGGTTTGTACTTTAGATCTTGAATTTTGCACGAAATTAAAATAGTTGTAAAAAGGCTTTTAAATCAGTAAGTGCTTTGTGCTCAAAATTCCAGATAGGTTTTTTGATGGCAATCTCATTTTTACATTTTCTATCAGCTTGTGTTTGTTCTTTTTTGGTGCAGGTATCGTATCTTAGATAGTTATTGACCCAAAATTTATCAAAATCTTTATCACTGATCTTTTTGCCGGAAGCTATAAGACAATCTTTCCATGCACTTAAACAATCCGCGAAAGTTGAATCTTCAGTTTTAATTGTTTTGAGTAGTGTTTCGAGTTCGCCATATCCATCGATATTAGTGATATAACAAACAAATTCTATATTGAGTTTGTCACTTCTGATGGGTGTGTTAATGTTTTTAATCTCAATAGTATCATCAAACTGTTTAACGACAGAGTCAATCAGTGCTAACCGATTTTCGATACCTTCTTTATCCGCATCGAGAATGATGCCAATTTTAGTGTAGTCATCGAATTTAACTTCGTCTAGGCACTCAAATAATTTTTTTTCTGATAGTCCATTTAAACACTCATAGTCATCTATTTTACATATTGGCTGATTAATTTTAATATCAATTTTAAGTGATTCACTTAATGCTTCGATAAAATATTTGTCATTATGACTTTCGACGATTAAAAGATTACTCACCTCTAAACTCTCCATTATGAGATAGTGAATACTCTAATTGTTCTTTGTCCCGTTTTTTTACATTAATTTGATTGGTTTTTTTGCTTTGGTAAAATTCGAAATAATAAGTATCTTTATCATCAAATTTTTGTTGAATACGATTGAATGACTCAATACACTCTTTGGAATGAGTTGTTGCAAAGACTTGGACATTTTGTTCTTTGGAAACTTTTAAAATAATTTCCCATAGTTCATCAAGTTGAGTGTAATGAATGCCATTGTCAAGCTCATCAATAAAGAGATATCCATTTTCGCATTTAAACAGTGATGTAATGATAGAGACCAAATGTCTCGCACCATCCCCAAGTTCAGTGAGGTCAAGCCATACACCATTTACTCGACATTGTGGTATATCGCCAGCGATAATTTTTTCGATTCTATTATCAAATGTATGTAAAATATCATTTAAAAATTGTTCTTTATCTTTTTTTTGAATAGAGAGATAAGCATCTTTAATTTGACTATTACCAAATCCAAAATTATCGATAAATACTATATTGTGTATTAAATTAAGATCATAAGAGAATTCATTAGCATTAACATCAATGATTTGTTTATTAAATTCAAAATGGTATTTTTTAATTCCTTCGTTTTCATCGATATTAAAATGAGCGTTATTGATATTGGAGGAGACTGAGATATTATTGGTTTGTTCTACAAATTTTTTAGTATCATCTATAAGTCTATTTTCTAAAATATTAAGATTTTCTCGCATATATTTAATACTTTGTAGAGAACCAACAAAGCTTTTAATATTCATAGCCATTATATTGATATAACATGCTTCCATAAAAGAAGTTTTACCTACATTATTTTTTCCACCAATGAGATTAACTCTACCTAACCCTTCGGCTTTAAAATTGTGAAAACATTTAAAATTATTAATTTCTATAGTGTTTATAAAATGATTGTTCATGTTTTCCTCCAAAAGTATTAGTGTATCATACGTTATCGAACAAACTCGTAAAAACTAGAGCTCTTCAATCTTCGCCTCGTATTCGCTCTCGATACGTGCTATCTCATCGCTCGCGATTTCGAGTCGTTCGAACAGCTCTTCGATCATCTTCTCATCATCTCCGACGCTTTTGGAGAGTTCGAGGAGTTTGGATGTCTCCCCTTGGTTTGAATAGGTCGTTAGGAGTTCATGAGAAGTCTTTAGTTTCTCTTCGAGCTTCATGATGGTATTTTCGCAGGTGTCCACCTCTTTTTTGAGGGGGCTGAGGAGTTTTGAACGCTCTTGGATGAGGGCGGCACGAAGCTGTTTATTCTCTTTTTTGTTGACGTTTTGGGTCACTTTGGGAGGTTTTGGAGCATCACTGATCTCTTCATCCCATCCGATTTTCTCTAAAAAGTCATCATAGGTGCCATCGAAAAACTCAGCGTTCCCCTCACGGAAGATGATGAGCTGATCGGCTAACTCGCGCAATAGCATCTCGGAGTGGGTGACGATGACCACAGAACCCTCGAACCGCTTTAATGCGTCGCAGAGCGAATCGATCGATTGCATATCGAGGTGGTTGGTCGGCTCATCGAGGAAGAGGAGGTTGGCAGGGGTGGCGATGATTTTGCCCAGCATAACGCGGCTTCGCTCCCCCCCAGAGAGGATAGAGATTTTTTTATCGGCATCGTCACCGCTGAACATCATCGTCCCGCAGATTCCACGGATACGGACATTTTGCAACGTATTGTCGGCACTTTGTATCTCTTCGGTGATGGTGCGGTTTTTGTCGAGGCGGTCGATGTTGGTTTGACCGAAGTGGGCGATGGCAGTGGAGGGGTGAGATATGATCTCACCGTTGGGTGTTAAAACCCCTGCAAGGGTGTTTAGGAGGGTTGATTTTCCCTTACCGTTTTTCCCGATAATGGCGAGACATTTTTTTGCCTCTAGTGCAAAGGAAATATTGCGAAAGAGGAGTTCATCGGCACTGTAGCCGAACGAGAGCTCTTTAACCTGCATAATCACTTTGGCGGGAGTAGGTTTATACGAGAATGAAAAAGAGAGGTCTTTCTCTCCCTCAAGTGATTCCATAACACCCATTTTATCCAACTCTTTTTGCTTGGATTGTGCCATTACTGCTGAAGAAGCACGGGCTTTGTTGCGGGCGACGAAATCCTCTAATTCGGCACGCTTCTTGTCGTGGTTGATTTTGGTCTTCTCATACAGCTCGTCTTCGCTTGCCATCATCTCATAATATTTGTGGCTGTTTCCTTTGATGATACTGACACAGCGGCGGCGCAATCCCATCGTATGGGTCGTGACTGAGTCCATAAAATCACGGTCATGGGTGATGAGGATCACTTCCCCCTCGAAAGAACGGATAAACGAGGCGAGCCAGCGGAGTGAGACAATGTCGAGGTAGTTGGTCGGCTCATCGAGGAGTAGCAGATTCGGTTCGGTGACGAGGAGTTTCACGAGGTTGAGTCGGATTTGATACCCACCTGAAAAACTGAGGGGATCTTTTTCCAAATCGTCCTGCGTAAACCCTAGACCGAAGAGAATTTTTTCGACGCGATAGACCTCATGCTCCATATCACCTGTGAGAACCGAGGCACACTCTTCACGGACGGTTTTATGGGTGAAATGGAGGTGCTGACGTAGCGTTCCGATGCGGTAGTTTCTAGGGATAATGACCTCACCCGAATCATAAGGCTCTTCATCCAAAATGATTTTAAAGAGGGTCGATTTACCCGTCCCGTTACGTCCGACAAATCCGACTTTGTTTCCGGCGTTCAGTTTGAGAGATAGGTTCTCAAAGAGAACCCGAGTGCCGAAGCTTTTGGTAAGGTTGTTGATCTGAATCATAGAGTGAGTTACTCTTCTATTTTATGGGGTAATTTACCGGGCATTGCCTCTTTGTTGGCGAGCATATCTTCCATCTGACGTTTCACTTTATCGTAGCGGAATTGCTCTTTAAACCCTTGGATACGTCCCCCTGCCGCGTTAGGATGTCCTCCACCGCCGACCCATTCGCCTGCCATTTGAGCGACATCGACTTTGTCATGTCCGCGAAGACTCATCGTTCCGCGTGTACCGACATCGACGATGAAATCAAAATCGGGATATTCGGTTAAAAAGCCGTTTCCGATGATCGAGGTGTTTCCTAAACCGTAGCTCAAAAATCCACGCCACCCTTTATAATAGATGGTCATCGTAGAACGCTTGGTTCCAAGCAGTGCGACAATGTGTTTGGTGGAGAGATTATCGAGGGTATTATCGATATCTTCTTTGAAAAAATCTTTTTTCATTTTATGAAGTGTCTCATCCAAAACGATATTGGCATTAGGGAGATTTCGCATGTGTGCTGCTTGCTCTAGCATAGCGAGTTTGTAGGCACGATCTTCATCACCAAACATAACACGACTCAGCTCTTTGGCATCCGAGATGAGACGCATACACACTTTGCCGTATTCGAAATCGTCCTCTTCATCTTGGTGCCATAAATCGACGGCATTGACGACGTGAACAAATGCTTCGAGCCATCCAGCTCCGTTTAAACCATAATGTTCGCACGCATAGTCATAGACGATTTTTGTAGCACAACGCTCGGTATCGAGATAATACCACGGATATTGTGCCGCTGTATCTTTTCCGCTACCGTGATGATCGAGGAGGGTGATGGTAAGCTTCCAGCCGCTATCATTGAGACGGTTCACTTCAGTATTAAGCCATTTCGCCTCTTCGGGATAGAGGTTAAGATCGCTGATAAGGATGGTTGCTTCTTGCTTATTTTTTTTGATAGTTTCAATAATCTCTTCGAGACGATCCATTACCTCAGCGCCATAGTTTGCATTATAACTGTACATAAGGTGTGCGGTTTGTGCCATAACCAATTGACAGCTGTACCCGTCGAGATCGATGTGAGAGAGATGATAAAACGTTTTTTGCATATATTTCCTTATTTGTCTAGAGTGATAGAGCCGAGTACTTCAAATTTAGCACCGGAATCGATTTCAGCGTGAGAGAGAACGACTATATCGAGGTTAAATCGCTCATATATCTCTGCCAATGGACGGCGAAGTTTTGGATCAACGATGATTATAATAGGGGATATCCCCTTTTGAAGTAGTTCACTCGCTTTCGTACTGGTTGCTTGGATGAGTTCATTGATCTCACCGACATTGAGGAGGAGCTGTCGAATCCCATCACGCTCTTGCGATTTCTCTAAAAGACGTTGTTCACTCATCGTTTCAAAGGTGAGGAGTTTGATAACTCCATCAGCACCGCTATAAGCCTGTGTAATGATACGGGAGAGTTTTGCACGGACATGCTCGGTAATGATATCGACGCTTTTGGTATATTCGCTCACATCGGCTATGGTTTCTAAAATCGTAATCATATCTTTGAGCGGGATACGTTCATGGAGTAACGCTCTAAAGACACGTTGAATTAGTCCAATATTAGAAACTTTGAGAACATCATCGACGAGAACCGGATAATCGTTTTTGATTTTATCGATGAGCGATTGGGTCTCTTGGCGAGTGAGGAGCTCTTCGGCGTATTTTTTTACCAGTTCAGACATATGAGTAGAGATAACGGTAGAGGGGTCTACGACCGTATATCCGTTGATAATTGCATCCTCTTTGAGTTCAGGGGCAATCCAAAAGGCATCGAGTCCGAATGCCGGCTCTTTGGTGGGTTCCCCCTCAATCTCACCGATTGCCATTCCGCTGTCCATTGCTAAATAGCGATCTGGCTGTATCAAACCATCCCCAATCATTACCCCTTTGAGAAGAATAGAGTACTGGGTAGGTTTGAGGTGAAGGTTATCACGTATACGAACTTGAGGCATTAAAAAACCGAAATCAGAAGCAATTTTACGGCGCATTGAACGGATACGTTCCAGTAAATCTCCCCCTTGGTTACTATCGGCGAGACGAATAAGCTGATAGCCGAGGGTGAGTTCTAACATCTCGATTTTGAGGATATCTTCGAGTGCTGCCTCTTCTTCTTTGGCAATCTCTTCGTTGGTTTTTTTGCGAGTCGTTCCTGTAGATGGTGCAGAGGGGTCGGATACGGACGAAGTACTTTTTGAAGCGGAAGCTTTTGGTGTCAAAACAAAATCCCCTTTTTCATATTTGTATAGGGCATACCCTAGCCCTAAGAAAATCAATCCAACAAACCCCATGGAGAGTGTCGGTAATCCCGGGGTGAGGGCAAACATCATCATAATGACACCCACGATAATCATCACTTTGGCATTACCCATAAGCTGTTTGATACTTCCCTCAGCAAAATTGCCCTCATCATTGGATGCACGCGTAATCATAATACCGGTAGCTGTAGAGATAATCAAAGCGGGGATTTGGGAGACGAGACCATCTCCGATAGTTAGAATCGTATAGGTTTGTGCACTGTGGGCAACATCGAGATCAAATTGAAAAATACCGATTAAAAATCCGCCGATGATATTGATAAAGGTGATGATGATTCCGGCAATCGCATCCCCTTTGATAAACTTACCCGATCCGTCCATTGCCCCGTAAAAATTGGCATCTTGCAAGATTTCGGCACGTCGGCGTTTGGCTTCTACTTCATCGATGAGACCGCTGTTGAGATCGGCATCAATCGCCATCTGTTTTCCGGGCATCGCATCGAGGGTGAATCGCGCTGCAACTTCGGCGACGCGGTTAGATCCTTTGGTAATAACCATAAAATTGATGAGGACGATGATACTAAAGACGATTACACCGATGACGTAGTTTCCACCGACAACGAAATTTCCGAAACTGGTGATGATGTCACTCACTGCTTCAGGACCATCATGCCCATGGCTCAAAATCATACGAGTCGTTGCAATATTGAGCGAGAGACGAAAGAGGGTAATAATGAGCAATAGTGTTGGAAAAGTAGTAAGATCGGTTGGTTTAGGGATATAAAGGGAAATCAGTAAAATCAAAACCGATAAGGAGATAACAATAGCGAGAAAAAAATCGAGCATTCCACTTGGGAGTGGGACGATAATAATCGCCAAAATTGCCATAACGAAAACAACAACACTGAGATCGCGTGACGCAAAAATAGCGGACATTACCCCCTGAGCAGTTGGTGTACGGTTTTTTGCTTTTGCCAAATCTTACTCTTCTAAAATAGCTTCGAGGGTGAGAGTTCCTAAAAAGGCATCTACTTTCCCCTGTAAACGATTTAAAAATGGCCAAATACCGCAACTCATCGCTTTATGAGAGGGACAATCTTCGAGCGATGGCGAACAGCTAAAAACAGCTGGACTTTTCCCCTCTGCCGCCTCCATCACTTCGAGCATGGTAATCTCTGAACTGAGCCGTGCAAGTTCAAATCCGCCATTAACCCCTTTGAACGAGTTTAAAATCCCTTTGCGGGCAAGAGCTTGAAGAATTTTCGCAAGAAAGCTTTTGGAGATATCGAGTTCACGGGAGAGAGTGTCAACGTCAAGAGGTTTATCTGCTTTGGCAAGAATGATAAGTGATAATATGGCGTATTCACTGGCACGGGTCATTAACATCCATAATCCTTCTATCTATTATTTGAACGCCAAAGGAATAAAATCCCTTTAGCTACGCTAGCCGCTGAGTCACTAAAGCTTGCCTCATCCGAGGCAGAAAATAATTAAATTAGGAAATTATTATAGCTAAAACTGCTTAATCGTCATTGGTGTATTTCTCTTTGATGTCTAAAAAGAGAGAGAAATTATCGAAAAAAAGATCAACTATTTTAGGATCAAAATGTTTACCATATTCGGATTTTACAAATGAAAAAATCTCATCGAGCTTCCACCCCTTTTTATAGGTACGTGTACTGCTAATCGCATCGAGTACATCGGCGAAAGCAACAATACGACCGAAGATATGTATTTCATGCCCTTTGAGCCCTCTTGGGTAGCCGCTGCCATCAAATTTTTCATGATGCTCATGAGCAATAATTGCGGCAACTTGAAAGAGCGGTAATGAAGAATAACTTAATGCCTCATATCCCGCTTTGGCGTGTTGCTTCATGATGATAAACTCTTCGTGAGTCAATTTTTCCGGTTTATAAAGAACTGCATCCGGTGTGGTCACTTTACCGATATCATGAAGCATCGAAGCAGATTGGATAATTTGAGCTTGTTCATCCCCAAATCCCAGTAATTTAGCGATTAAATTGGCATATTCTCCTACACGTTTAACGTGACTCGCCGTATCTTGGTGATGACTCTCTGCGAGTGAACCCATCATTGATATGAGTTCATACTGAGTTTTTTCGATCTCTTGATCTTGGTAAAATTTGAGTTTTAAGTGAGTTTGTATCCGTACTAATAGCTCTTTAGTTCGAAACGGTTTAATGAGATAATCGACACCGCCCACTTCAAACGATTTTGTCAGTGCTTCTATATCGTTATAGGCGGTGAGAAAAATTACCGGAATTTTTGAAAGAAGAGGAGAAAATTTAAGATTTTGACAAACGGTATAGCCATCCATATCGGGCATCATGATATCGAGTAAAATGAGATCAATGGTAGCAGAGTGATTAGCAGCGTAATTAAGAGCCTCTTGACCATCTAACAAACAGGTGACTCTATAACCGTGTTTGGAGAGAACTGAGTGGAGCAACTGAAGATTGGTTTGAGAATCATCAACGCATAAAATATGAAATGTTTTGTTAATATTGGTCATTTTCTCTCAGTAGGCATCAAAATTTAGTACATAATTGTTTCAAGATTTATTTTGACATTATACAGCTCTTTTAATAATATTTTGCTATAATGCCGACCCTGCTTGAAGAGTTTCGTCTCTATCCAAGTAAAATTACTACCCATCAGGAGGCTATTATGGCTTTAGATACGGCTAAAAAAACTGAAATTATTAAAGAATTTCAACGCGCAGAAGGTGATACAGGTTCAAGTGAAGTGCAAATCGCTTTGCTTTCAAAACGTATTAGTGATCTTACAGAACACTTGAAAACTTTCAAAAAAGATCACTCATCACGTCTTGGTCTTTTGAAACTTGTTGGTCAACGTCGTCGTTTGATGCGTTATTTGAAACGTACAAACCGTGTAAGTTACAACAAATTGATCGCTGATCTTGGTATCCGCGACAATATCTAACACCTTTTTCCCCGATTTCGGGGAACTTTCTCTCCCTCTCTTTTAAATCCCAATTTTCTTTAAAGTGTAATAAGGCATAATAATCACAAACATTTGGAGATATTATTATGAAAATTGCTGTACCGGTGGTAGATGACACCTTAAAAATGGTTGGAAATGCGGGGCATACCCCATATTTTGCAGTCTATAATCTAAAAGGTGGAATGTTCCGAAGTTTTGAGTTAGAGGGATTGCGTGCCAATCCAAAAATGGCGGGTGAAGAGGATCACCACGATCATGATGACCACCATACATGTGACCATGACGAAAATGATATGGAACATATCAAAGCGCACGACACGATGGCGGATGCTATCTCAGATTGTGATTATCTCGTTGTTAAAATGGCGTGTAAAAATACCGCGAAGAGTATGAATAACATGGGTATCAAACTGACGAAGTATAATGGAAACGAAGCTCAGGCGGGGAAAATCTTGATGGAACTCGCAACGCAATTTGCGTAATGGTAGATTTTATCATCACACATCGTGATGATAATGCTCTAACATCCGTCTGTACTCTTGACAAATTTGTTTAGGGGTATGGGAATCTTGATACATTTTTAAAACTTGTCGGATAAAATCGAGTGGATATTCGACAGTAAGCCCTGCATTTTGTGCGTAAATTCTCGCTAATGTCTCGTACATACCCTCATAAACTTCAGGATTCTCATTTTTTAAACGTTGTAGATTCTCTTCTGCTTGGATTAGTTTTTCGTCGTTAAACTCACCTCGCTCGTTGATGGTTTTGCGAACTTCAACATACTCTTTGAGGCTTTTGCGGTTTAGGACATAGTCTGTAAACGTTTCGATGAGTGACATAATAACTCCTTATTTAACAAATCGGTGTGATTATTGTACGCCTCATCCATAGCATGAATATAGCAACCAAAAAGTTTAAAGTCCGAAAATCTTTTTCGCCCGTTCCAAATCCTCTACGGTATCAATCCCAAACCCACTACTCGCCACTTTGACCATCGAGATTTTTTTGCCGTGATAGAGGGCACGGAGCTGTTCGAGTTTTTCGATGTCTTCGAGAGGTGCTTCGCCGAGGGCGCAGAAATCGTGGAGCGATTTTTTGGTAAATCCGTAGATTCCGATATGTCCGAAATACGACGCTTCCCCGCTACGGTCAAACGGGATCGGAGAACGGGAGAAATAGATCGCGTTATGATCGATATCGGTGATTACTTTGACGAGATTAGGGTCTTGTGCCGATTCGGTATTGATCGCATTGTAGCAACTTCCCATGATGAATGGAGCGTTTTGCGCTTTGAGGGTATTGAGACGTTCGATTAGAAGTTCAAGCACTTCCGTTTCGATAAACGGCTCATCGGCTTGGACGTTGATGATGAGTTCATCATCAGGTACATCGATGATCTGTGCGCACTCGTTGATACGGTCGGTTCCGCTTTTATGCGTTGTGGAGGTGAGACGTGCTTCGACACCGTGAGCGGCACAGATGTCGAGGATTTTCTCATCGTCACACGCGACCACGACACGGTCGATGGACGCGACCCGTTTGGCGGTGCGGATCACCATCGGTAGACCGCCGATATCGGCTAAAACTTTTTCGGGAAAGCGGGTTGAGGCGAGACGGGCAGGGATGATAATCATAGTTAAACCTGATATGAAGTGATATAATTGTTGAATTATATCCCAAAGGGTGAGAGATTGGGTGGTTAAGGGATTTTTTTCAATTCGCTACACATTGTGTGGCGAATTGAGTTGTAGTCATTACCAACTTATCATGAGAATAGATAATCTACTAAATCAAACTAGAGCGTAAATTTGGAGGTAATATAATGAGTGGAGTAGTATCAGCCAGTATTGAAACAATTGTAAATGACTTGCAAGATGTAACATGGGAACAAGTGATTTTTGAAGCTGTTACAAATTCTTTACAAGCAAATGCTACTGAGATAAATATAAAACTAAATCAATTTGCCTTAGAAATAAGTGATAAAAGATATATAGACCAACTTGTTATTGAAGACAATGGAGATGGTTTTATCAAAAAAAATATAGAGTCTTTTCAAAATTATCGTTCACAGCTCAAAAAAGATTTGGGATGTAAGGGAATTGGAAGATTTTTATATCTCAAAATTTTTGAAAAAGTGTGTATCGAAAGCTTAGATAAACAGATTGATTTTGTTATAGACAAAGACATCAAAGTAGAAGAAATAGAATCAAAAAGTCAATTAACAAGAGTCTTTTTCGATAAACCTAAAAAGCAATTTACTGTTGATTATGATAGGCTAGAACAAGATCTAAAAGATCATTTTTTAGCTTATTTTAGGCTTATTGATGGGGAAAAAGAAATCAAGATAAATATTTTTGAAAATGAAAACTCTAAAAAAATAATTGAAAGTTCTCAGATACCAAAATTTGAAACCTTACCATTTAAAATACATACTCATGAATTTACCTTAGATTATATTTTCGAGGATGAAAGTATTAAAAATTATGATGGATTTTATTGTGCTGGTGGCAGAGTTGTTATACGAAATTCACACTTAGAATCAAAAAAGAAATTTCATTTTTTCAAAAATATAAATATTTTATTTCTATTATCATCAAAGTATTTTGATAATAACGTCAATGAAACGAGAGATGATTTTTCAATTATGCCCATTCGAACAAATGCAGGGTTGTTTCATGACCTGTCTTGGAAAGATATACATGAAGAGTTGGTTAAAAAGATAAAAGAGATAGCTAAAAAACATGATATAGATATAGATGAAGAAGCTAAAAAAAGTTTAGCAATTGCTCGCGAAGAAGCTCCATATTTAGCATATTATTTAACAAATAATGAGAATGGTTTAGATACGGTTGATTTACTTCATAAAGCGAAAAAACAATTTGAAGAAGACAAAGAAGCTTTACGAAATAATGATAAAAAAGCTGTCGAAGATTTTGATAAAATCCTTGGAGTTGTAACGCAAGCAGAATTAGCAGAGTATATTTTTGATAGACAAAAGAAAATTGATCGACTAAAAAAATTAACGGATGAAAAAGTAATAGAACAAGAGATACATAATCTTTTTATGCAACAGCATACAGAAGATGATAAAGAAGATTATAGAAAAAACAATTTATGGCTTTTTGATGATAGATTTATGACTTATGATAAAGTATTTAGTGAAGCACAATTAAATAAAATTTTTCCTCAATTACCTACAATTGCAAAACGACCAGACATTTTAAGCATTGTTTCCAACACTTATCAGGAAGATGAAATTACAGATATTGTAATTATTGAGCTTAAGAGACCTGATGAGAATATAACACCTGCTGGAGCAGAAGAGCAACTTTTAACATATGCCCGATATATTAATGACTCTAGGGAAAATAATAAAATTAGAATTTGGACTTATGCATTTTTAAATTTTACCCCACAAACGGAATTTAATTTAGATAATAAATCATACAATAAAATCCCTACACAAGGTGGATTTCCAATATATTATAAATATCATGAAAAGCCAAATACAATTATAAATTTTATTGACTATAAATCTTTGGCATTTGATGCAGATACAAGAAATAAAACTTTCATGAAAATTTTGAATGGTGAAACAATTTAAAATGAATAGCCTACCCCTTAAAAAAGAGATAGAAACCACCAAAATCCTTAAAAAATCGATCAGTGCGAACCGTGCTTTGGCACGTCTGAACGGTGTGGCGAAGATTATCCCAAACAGTGCGATCCTCATCAACTCTTTGGTGCTCCAAGAGGCAAAAGACAGCTCTGAGATCGAAAATATCATTACAACGCATGACGAACTCTATCGTGCAGGTTTAGATATTTCCAGTGTCACTAATGAAGCAAAAGAGGTACAAAACTATCGAGAAGCACTGCTAAGAGGTTTTTCTCTCGTACAAGATAATCGTTTGTTACTCAAAAAGTACATCATAGAGATTCAGCAGGTATTAGAACAGAACAATGCAGGTGTGCGCCGTCAAAGCGGTACGATTTTGAAAAATATACAAACGGGAGAGGTCGTTTTTACGCCACCGCAAGAGTATGAGGTTATACAGGCACTTTTAGATAATCTCGAAACGTATATCAATGAACCAAACGAGATAGACGATCTCATCAATATGGCGATTATCCATTATCAGTTTGAGTCTATCCATCCGTTTTATGATGGGAACGGGCGAACGGGGCGGATTATCAACATCTTGTATCTGATTTTAAAAGATTTACTCGATATTCCTATCCTCTATCTGAGCCGCTATATTATCACTCATAAGGCGGATTATTATAGACTTCTCCAAGAGGTTAGAACCAAAGATAATTGGGAAGAGTGGATTTTGTATATGCTCGATGGTGTGGAGCAAACGTCGCTCGAAACGGTTGACCTTATAAATGGCATCAATGATTTGATGATTGCTACCCAAGAGAAAATATCTGTGCAACTGCCGAAGATTTACAGCAAAGATTTGGTTGAGGTACTATTTATGCATCCGTATACGAAGATTGAGTTTTTAGTGGATAGATTAGGTATTACAAGACAAACCGCATCTAAATATCTTAATGAACTCGAAACTATGGGAATTTTAAAAAATATTCAAATCAAGAACAGTAAGTTTTTTATTAATATTGAGTTATTTGATATGTTAAGAAAAGGCATTTAATTTGACATATTCAAAGAGCTATGTTAAAAAAACACAAAAAAGTTAACATAGCTTTAGACCTATGTTAAAAAAACAGCAAAATCTTTACATAACTAAAAAAGGTATCTAAATGCTCCTTTATCAACCTGACGGAGGCTATTGTTACAACAGCGATTCGATATTGCTGTACGGATTCATCTCCCGTTTTGCCCCGAAGGGAAAAATACTCGATGTCGGTGCGGGGAGCGGAATCGTGGGGCTTTTGATCGGGCGGGATTTTCCCTCCGTGAGCCTCGAAGCCATCGAAAAACAGCCTCTGTATGTCGAATTTGCCCGTCGAAATGCGGCGATTAACGGTATCGACTACACTCTTCACGAAGGGGACTTTTTAGAGTTGGGAAATCATGGTAGTTATGACTGGATCGTATCGAATCCGCCGTTTTACCATGAGAACGTGTCACGCTCGGAGAATCCGATTCTCCATCAGGCACGTTATAACGTTCATTTGCCGATTGAGCCGTTTATGAACAAAATATCAAAGCTTTTAAAATCCAATGGTGAAGCGGCGATTTGTTATGATGCGCGTCAATTTGTGCAACTTTGTAGTGCGTGTGAACGTACAGGATTAAGAGTCGTTGAGGTACAATTCGTCCATTCAAAAGAGGATCGTCCCAGTACACTGGTGATGCTCCATCTAAAAAAGAATTCCAAAGCGGCTCTCACCGTTTTGCCTCCGATGATTACGGAAGCAAACGGTGTTTATACCCCTGCGGTGCAAGCGATCTACGATAAAGCAAAGGTGCACAGTATCAAATGTCCGAATACATGACACAAGAAGGTTTCTCTTACGCATTCGACCCCTCTGCTTGCGCAAAATGCGGAGGGAACTGCTGTACGGGTGAGAGCGGTAGTATTTTTGTCTCTGTTACTGAAATAACCGCAATCGCCAAGCTCCTAGAGATGGATGAGGGGGAATTTCGTCGGACGTATTTGCGCAAAGAGGGATTTCGATTTTCTCTCAAAGAGCGGCTTGTAAACGGTTCATACGACTGTGCGTTTTTTAATCGTTCACTAAATGGGTGTAGTATTTACGCCGCGCGTCCGTTGCAGTGTCGAACGTTTCCTTTTTGGGACTATTTTCGTCACCGTATCGATGAACTGAAACTTGAATGTCCGGGGATAATTGGATGATAAAAATAATCATTGCCTCAATGTTGATTGTTTTAGGTGTAGAGGGTGCTACGAAAAAAGTTTCTCCTCCCACACCTAAAATACAACCTATCGAACTTGATGAAAATGGGTATATACTCGCGGCACTCGATGCTCAATCACGTCATAAAAATGAGTTGGCATCCCTTTACTACGAAAAACTCTATACGCAAACCGGACAAAAAGAGTATTTATACAACTCCCTACGGATGATAGAACCGATAGATGAAGCAAAATTTACGACGCTAACCAATAGTGCATTAAGTAAAAATCCTGACGATAGTACCCTTAAACGTTTTTCGATTATTTCGTTATTAAAAAGTGGTAAGTTTTCTCAAGCAGTTCAAGAGGCGACACAATTAAGCGATAAAACCAAAGCACCATCGGATTACGCATTACTCGCAGACGGGTATCTAAAAATGGCGAATTACCAAGGGGGATTTGGTGCTCTTCAAAAAGGGTATAACATAAATTTCGATAACGAGATGGCTGAGCGGATGGCACTTATCCAATACGTTCATTTAGGAGAGAAAAAAGAGGCAATTGCCTTTTTAAAACAGCATATCGGTGTACATGGTAATAGCAAAGTAATCGGAAACCGTTTAGGAAGTTTTTATGCCGATAGCGGTGCATTGGATGATGCAGCGCAAATATACGAAGAGACCTATGATTTATCCCATGACCCTCTCATCGCGGGTGAGGCGATTAAAATATATGTGTATCAGCAAAATACCCTAAAACTCAATGCTCTTTTAGAGAAATCTGGAGTTAATGATCCTTTTTTACTGGAACTGTATGTACGTGATAAACAATTTGATAAAGCATCTGAATTGGCAAAAAAACTCTATAAGCAAGATCCCAATCCTCTCTATCTCGCACAAAGTTCAGTTTTTAGTTACGAAGCCGCTAAAAATAAAAACGATCCTAAGCTTTTAGATGAGGTTGTGGGTGGTTTGAAGCAGGTAAGTATAGAGATGGAAAGTCCCCTTTATCTCAATTATCTAGGATATTTGTTAATCGATCATGATATGAATATTACTGAGGGGATGGGATACGTTAAACGGGCACTTTTGCAACAACCCGAGTCACCGTTTTATCTCGATTCATTGGCATGGGGACACTATAAACTTAATGAATGTAGTGAAGCACTCCGTTTGATAAAGCAGGTTGAATCGTTAATCGGTACGGAAGAAGATGAGGTGAGAGAACACCTTAAAGCGATTGAGAAGTGTACAATAAAGGAGAAAAATTAATTATGATATTAGATGACATCATCAAAAAAACCAAAGAAGATTTAATAGAGCGCGAAGCTAAATTTAGTATGGAGTGGCTTGGGCGTTCATTGGCATTTAATGCTCGTGCTCCACGCGATGTGAGACCATATCTCACCTCTACCCCTAATGAACCGTACCGCATTATCAGTGAAGTAAAAAAAGCATCTCCTTCCAAAGGGGTGATTCGTGAAGATTTCGATCCTATAGCGATAGCTCAGGCGTATGAACGCGGTGGTGCGAATGCTATTTCTATCCTCACTGAACCCCATTTTTTTCAAGGAAATCTTGATTATCTCGCGGAAATTCGACGTTATGTCGGTATTCCTTTGTTACGTAAAGATTTTATCGTCTCCAAATATCAGCTTCTCGAAGCATTGGTATACGGCGCTGATTTTGTTCTTCTAATCGCGGCGGCACTTTCCACGAGTGAGCTTAAAGAGCTGTTGAACTATACTCGCCATTTAGGGATGGAAGCGTTGGTCGAGATTCACGACAAATCAGAACTTACCAAAGCGATTAGCGCTGGTGCGGATATTATCGGGATCAATCACCGAAATCTCCAAACATTCGATATGAATATGAACCTCAGTTATGATCTTATTCCTTTGATTCCAAATGGTAAAATTATTGTTGCCGAGAGCGGTATCTACGAACATGGTCAATTAGAAGATTTAAATAAAGCAGGTGTTGATGCATTTTTGGTCGGCGAATCGTTAATGCGTCAAGATGATGTCGAAACTGCACTAAAAACTCTCAAAAACGGATAACATAGATTATTTGCTTCTTTTTTAAGCAACCCTTGATATTACTTTAGGATATGATTAAGTAAGTCTTATTTTTCACAAGGGGTGCAAATGATCGAACCGGTAAGTCCAGAATTACAAAAGTTTTATAATATTTTTGAAAGTGTTGATAAAAATAAAATCCCTGAGTTTAAAGACTTTTTGGAAGCCAATGCGGTTAATTTTAACCTTTTTAAAGAGGGAAATTTTATAGAACGCTCTTTTCCTTTTGATATGATTCCCCGCATTATTCCAAAAAAAGAGTTTGATGAGTTGGAAGCTGGGATTATTCAACGTGTAAAAGCATTGAATGCATTTTTAAATGATATTTACAACGAACAAAAAATTGTCCAAGACGGTGTCGTTCCGCGTGAATATGTTGATTCGGCAAAAGCTTTTTTACCTGAGTATATGGGTGTAAATCCCCCTAAAGGGATTCGTACCCATATAAGCGGGATTGATTTGGTCAAAGATGCGGTAAGCGGTGATTGGGTTATCCTAGAAGATAACCTACGAGTTCCAAGCGGTGTGAGTTATCCGTTAACGATTCGTCGTGCATTTCGACACACCTATCCTGAATTTTTTGAGCAGATGAATATATCTAAAATCAAACAATACGGTGAACAGCTGAAAGCGGCTATGAATTATGTTAATACCGGTGGACTTAATGTTGTTCTCACTCCCGGACGGTATAACTCTGCCTATTACGAGCACAGTTACTTAGCCAAAATTACCGATGCAACATTGGCAAACGGTGAAGATTTGGTTGTTGAAAATGACGAAGTATTTTTGTGTACTTATAATGATGAACGTCTTCGTGTAGGGGCGATTTATCGTCGGCTTGATGATGATTTTCTTGATCCTGAAGAGTTTGATGAAGAGAGTCTTATCGGTGTACGCGGTTTGGCCCGTGCATATCGTGCGGGAAATGTTGCACTCATGAATAGTATCGGTAATGGAGTTGCTGATGACAAAGGTATTTATTACTTTGTCCCTCAAATGGTCAAATATTATTTAAATGAAGAGCCTATTTTGCGTAATGCACCTACTTATTTGCCCTATTATGAAAAAGATCGTCAATACGTTCTCGATAATATCGATAAACTGGTTATCAAAGATGTTGCCGAAGCAGGGGGATATGGGGTTTTATTCGGTAACCGTTTGAGTTCAGAAAAACGTGCAGAAATTATTGAGATGATTTTAGCTGAACCACGTCGATGGATTGCCCAAGAAGTAATCGAATTTTACGATCTTCCCTGTATGATGGAAGAGGGAGTCGTCCCTCGTAAGGCAGATTTACGTGCTTATGTCATTTACGGCGAAGAGGTGAGTGTGAGTATGGGGGGACTTACCCGTTATGCGATGGAAGAGGGAAATTACCTCGTTAACTCCTCACAGGGAGGTGGATTCAAAGATACATGGGTGGTGGAATTATGATAATCAATAGTATGGCAATCTCGGTTAATACAGCGCAACGACTCTATTGGTTCGGTCGTTATGTACAACGTGCTGAAACGATGCTCAAA
Organism: Sulfuricurvum sp.; assembly: GCF_028710345.1. Lineage (NCBI taxonomy): Bacteria > Pseudomonadati > Campylobacterota > Epsilonproteobacteria > Campylobacterales > Sulfurimonadaceae > Sulfuricurvum > Sulfuricurvum sp. The sequence goes on from NZ_JAQTUH010000008.1 coordinate 74,599, forward strand.
GAGTTAGTCAACAGTTATGATTATGTAATAGATCGTGATTTTGAGGATGGGCGAAAACTCTATGCTAAACTGGGAGTAGAAATTGAGTATAACAATGCACTTGATTTTCTCAAACAAGGGGTATATGGAACGTATGGCGGGAGTGTAGAAGATATTATTAACTGGGCGCGTGAAAATGCTATAGAGTCGCGTCATTTACTCGATGAGAGAGGTTTCTCAACCCTCAATAAAATTCATAATCAACTTGTTGCCGGACGTGATAAGGCGGTTAGCCCTAGCAACCTTGAAGAGATTATTGATAACTGTAGCCTTATACTTGGAATATTTTCAACAGAGCTTGATCGAACCCGAGCGTATCAGTTGATACGATTCGGACAGCAAATAGAGCGTTTTGATTTGATATTACGTTTGTATGGTGAAATCGAGATGGTGGCAGCTGATATTGATGTGATTAATACTATCGCCAGACAGTTGAATCGCAATTATCGTCCAATCAATATAACGACTTCGGATATTTCAAAATTTTTGCTATTTCTTAACAGTGTTGTTGATCGTGTTATTGTCAAAGAGAGCTCTCAAACACAATCACAGGGAGAATAAGGATGGGTCTTATCGAAGAAGTTTTTACCATCGAACTTCCCGTAGGGGAGAATTTTAGAATTCAGCGATGTCGGTATACTTCTCCTAATACAGAAGCAAAAAAAAGAATTTCCATCGTCAGCGGTATTCACGGAGATGAATTAGAGGGGCAATACGTCTGTTTTTTATTGGGCGAATGGTTGAGAAATAACCCTGATAAAATCAAAGGGACGATAGATATCTATCCCGCTATTAACTCATTGGGGATTGATAGTATTACCCGTTCCATCCCATTTTACGATGTTGATCTTAATCGCACTTTTCCGGGGAGTAAGAACGATTTTCTCCCTGCTCAGATAGCTGATGGTGTGGTGGATGTGATGCGTGGAAGCGATTTTGCTATCGATATTCACTCCAGTAATGTATTTTTACGGGAGATTCCTCAGGTTCGTATCGCAAAGGCTCAAGAAGCTTCGTTAGTCCCTTTGGCAAATTTGCTGAATATCGATTTTGTGTGGGTGCACGATGCGGTAACCGTTTTGGAATCGACCTTTGCCCATGCTATGAATACAATCGGTACGAAAACGCTGGTCGTGGAGATGGGTGTGGGGATGCGTTTGGGGCATGCGTACGGTCATCAGTTACTCAAAGGGATTTTAAATCTGATGGCACATGAGGGGATTATCGAGAGTAAACCTCTCGATGTCAGGTTTCCGATTCAGTCCCATGTCGGTGAAGTGGCGTATCTCAATGCATCCTGTCCCGGATTATTTGTCCCAGCGATAGAGCATTGTCAAATGATAACAAAAGGCTCTGTTGTGGGGCATATCGTGAACGCACTCAGCGGTGAGGTGATGGATGAAGTGATTGCCCCTATCGGTGGGATACTATTTACCCTCAGAGCCTACCCTATCGTCTATGAAGGATCATTATTGGGGCGTATTTTTGGAGAGAGCGAATGAGACGATTTGATATAGTGACATTGGAATCTCCTAATCGTGCCCCTTTACGTATTGAGGGGTTTATATTTGGTGAAGAGAATACAAAAGCTCCTTCGGTTGCGATAGTGGGTGCGATGAGCGGTGATCATATCAACCAGCTTTATGTTGCATCGGGATTGGTGGAGTATCTTCGTATTAAAGAAGAAGAGGGGAAAATTGTCGGCAAAATTTTAGTCATTCCTGCGGTTAATGCGTATGCTCTGAATATGGGAGAAAAAAATTGGCCGTTGGATAAAACCGATATTAACACCATGTTTCCCGGATACGATCAAGGGGAGACAACCCAGCGCATTGCAGGAAGACTCTTCGAAACCCTCAAAGGGTATGACTATGGGATTATATTGGAGGGGCGCCGCGATCAGGGGATGTGTATTCCATATGTAAAACTGATTCAAAGCGGTTATGAAGATATTGAGAGTGTTAAAGATCTCGGTATCGGATTCGTCCATTATCGAGCGCATGAACCGGTAGAGACTGTAATGTTGCAATACAACTGGCAGTTGTGGGAGACCAAAGCATTTTCCATCGTATTTGGTAAAAACGGATCTATAGATCAAGGTGCAAGTGATGAAGTCCATATGGCACTGGTTCGCTTTTTGTCGAAACGGGGGATGCTTGACTTTTCAGTATTTGAAGGGCGTATGAGCAATATAATCGATCCTAACCGTATTACAATCTTAAAAGCATCACGTGCCGGTATTTTTATCTCCAATGTACGGTGTGGAGCACATGTACAAAAAGGGGAAGTAATCGGTAAAATTATCGATGCCTTGAGTGGTGAAAGACGGGAAAAACTCCTTTCACCATGTGAAGGGATTGTCACGTGTCAATATTCGCATCCGTTGATTTTTCAAAACTCTATTGCATTTCGTATTGCATCGGTAGAATTGAATTATGTGAGCAAAGATTAAAGTAAAAATACATTTTAGTCTTTATTTGAAATTTTTAATGATATAATTATTTTATATAATGAAGATGAAATGGATATTTTTTAATGAAATCGCATACCACCTATAAAAAGCTTATTGCTAAAACCGTTATTCTCTCTTTATTAGCGAGTTTGGCGGTTGCTTTTATATACGGTGTTTTCATTAAAAAACGGGCAATTGATGATCTTGCTCGTGTTGACGCACGTAAAACTAGCCGTTTAGCATTTGAAGCACTCTATTCCGCTATGGAAAAAGGGTGGAGTAAAGAAGAACTTGATGCCATTATTGTCCGCTTGAATAAAGTAGAACCCAATATGCGGATTAATGCCTATCGCAGTCCGATAGTCGCAGCACTGTTTGGAGATAGAGAAGCCGATAAAAATATTCGTGAACATGACAGTATGGTTATGAGTGCCATGAAAGGTGAAGAGATTCTCACAGGAGATGATGAGATACGCTATCTCTATCCCATTGTCGTTAATCAAGAGTGTATCACCTGTCACACCAATGCCCATGTTGGAGATATTAACGGCGTTATCGATGTCCGTTTTCCGGTAGCAAACCTCAAAATATCTTTGACGACAATGATTAACTCGTTTATCATCTTTTTTGTCACCTTTACGATCATGATTTTTGCTATTTTATATTTTAGACTTAATGCGTTGTTAGTACAGCCTATTAATCAGTTTATTGGGATGATTCAAGAGATTATCAGTAAAAATGATATGGCAAAACGGGTCAGTCTTAAAACAAAAATTTTGGAAGTTAAAAATATTGAGAGCCATTTTAATAAGATGCTTGATTCGATTCAAGACTATTATGAAAAACTTCAAGAGCTTTCCGATCGTGATTATCTCACAGGATTATATAACCGTCGAAAATTTGAAGAATTTTTGACCTATGAGATTAAGCGCTCTTTGCGTCATCATCATCAGTTTACTGTTTTAATGATTGATTTGGATAATTTTAAATATATTAATGATACTTACGGGCATGCGTCTGGTGATTTAGTACTCAAAGAAGTTACGAGTATTTTTGCTTCAAATCTTCGAAATGCTGATGTATTAGCCCGTTTAGGGGGGGATGAATTTGCAGTTCTTCTCCCAGAAACTCCGTATGAAAATGGGTACGCAGTAGTAGAAAAGCTTCGATCACGCCTCGAATCAACCCCTATCTCCTTGATGTTTGATCAAATAACGCTCACTGCTAGTTTTGGTATTGCTGAATACCCTGAACAGGGTGAAAATATTGAATCACTCCTCACAGGATCGGATTTGGCGATGTATAAGGCTAAGCGTGCCGGCAAAAATACAATAGCAAGAGCCGATCAAAGCGATCAAGAGATGGCAGCGGAGATTCAGAAAAAAGGGGAATTTCTCCGACGTGCTATTGATGATGATTGTGTTGAACCGTTCGCTCAACCCATCTATAATATTCAAACAGGAGAGTTATTTGGATATGAAGTGTTGGCACGTATTCGAGACGGTAAACGATATATGGCAGCAGGACAGTTTATCGAAGTGGCGGAGAGCCTCGGATTTGCCCCTAAAATTGATCAGATAATTCTAACAAAAGGGTTAAATGCACGAGGTCATAAAGGGCTATGGGATAAACGCTTTTTCTTTAATCTCTCGACAAAGAGTCTTTTTGACGGTGCTTATGTTAATGTGATTCAAGCACATTATGGAAAAGACCCGAAACAGTCCAATTCCGGTGTATCGATAGAAATTTTAGAGAGGGAAGCGATTCATAATGTAAACGGATTAATGGATATTATTGAAGAGATGAAAAAAATTGGAATTTCCTTTGCATTAGATGATTTTGGATCAGGGTTTTCATCATTCGTTTATCTCAAATATTTTGATACCGATTTTGTAAAAATCGATGGGGAATTTGTAAAAAATATTGCGGTAAATGAGAAAGATCGTATTTTTGTAAAACATATTCATCAGATTGCTAAAGAGTTCGGAAAGCTCACGATAGCAGAATATGTAGAAGATGAAGAGACGTTAGAAGTCCTTAAAGAGATTGGTGTCGATTATGCACAGGGCTTTTATTATGGACGCCCTGAGCCATTGATATAATTTTATTCTACTCGATTTCGTCCATTTTCTTTGGCGAGATAGAGTTTTGTATCGACAGCTTGGATGTAATGCTGAATGATATTTTTTGTGACAAAAGTTAAATCACGAGTATCAATTTCGTATACGCCGATGCTCACAGTATAATTGATACTATTATTTTCATAATGAACTTTTTGTGTAGCTGTTGTAAGACAGAGTTTTTCTGCGAGTTGCCGAGCTTCAGAATAGTTTGTTGATGGGAGGAGAACCAAAAACTCTTCACCGCCAAATCGGAAAATAAAGTCTGATTTTCGAAGAGTTTTTTGTAAATTATGCGCAAAATTTTTGATTACTTCATCTCCTGAAAGATGTCCATATTGATCATTTATTTCTTTGAAATAATCCAAATCACACATAATCATTGAACAATCACTTTCTGTTGCTTTGGCTATTTCAACTTGTCCCATAACAATTTTTTCAAATAGTCGTCGACCTAGTAATCCTGTTAGAGGATCTTTGGTATATTCGCCGATAATCAACATATCATTAATGATAGCAATTTCATTTCCGATTTCCAATGAGGTATAGTCGAGATTTTGTAAGAGCTGAATGATATTTTTATAATCTATCTGTTCGGATGCACGTTGTGAAAAAATATTTGATGCTAATTCGTGTAAATTAATATGAAGTCGCTGTATGTCAGAAAAATGGCTTGTATTTGATAGGTATGGAATGGATGGATTATGCAACCATTGACCAAAAGAACACCGTGTATGGTCAAGTTCGCAACTGCTCCCTTCTCTTTGAGTTCCTTGTAGCTCAGAAATAAGTACTAACATCCATTCTAAATGGTGTTGATAGTGAATCATCAAATGTTTTTCAATGAGATGAGAAAGGTGAGAGAGTCGAATATGATGTTTGGTCGCTAATTTGCGTAAAAAATGGTGGTAGTATTCTTTTGCAATGCGTGTTTCTAAGTTAGTAAAATGGATGTTTGCATAATTTATAGAAGAACATTTTCCCTCAGATGCTAAAAGTCCTAATATTTCTCTAGCAATATTAGAGAGCTCACTGTGAACAAAAAGATAAGGAAGATCATTGTAAATACAAAATTCAAGATAATCTTCAATAGCTTCGTTTTCTTCGTTGGTATCGAATTGGTTAAATACGTTGAGAAGTTTCTCTTTTTGTTCATTAATGATTTTTGTGTAAGAAGAGTCATATCTTGCAAAACAATCACTGTTTTGTGCCTCTTGGGCAAAGCGTTCAACTGTTGAGCGAATGAGTGGTAAATAAATTTTCCATTGAAGCATGTTATTAGCTTAAAATCTTTTTAGCACACTCGTTGATTCGTTTTCCGTCGGCTTGTGCTCCCAGTGATTTGGAAGCAGCACCCATAACTTTACCAATCTCTTTCATAGAAGTTGCCCCTATTTCAGCGATTATAGTACGCAGGGCAGATTCGAGTTCGTCATCACTCAATTGTTGCGGTAAATACGCTTCAAAAATAGCCGCTTCAGAGGCTTCTTGTTCATACAAATCTTCCCGTCCTGCATCACGGTACTGAGACATCGCATCGTTACGTTGTTTCACCTGTTTTTGGATGATTTTGATAACATCATCATCACTAAGCTCTTTACGCTCATCTACTTCGATTTGCTTCATCGCACTACTAAGTAGTCGCAATGCATCTCGAACTGCATTATTTTTCTCTTTCATTGCTGTTTTGATATCGTTATTAATTTGCTCACGTAATGTCATTTAAATCCTTTGGAACTCTTTTTGCTTATTATAGCAAAATTACCGATCGGATGTGCTATGCGCTTAAGTCTTTATCTTTCTGTTTTATCAGCTTCATTATTGCTTAGTGGGTGTACAGCAAGATTAACTGAGCCTGATATCTCTTTTACGCCACCAAAATATGTTGAAGAGATGCCATCACGCGAAGAAGAGAACAGTTTTGTCGCACGCGGAAGCTTATTTGGTCAGGGTGATAGTCCACTTTTTTCCGATCACAAAGCAATGCATGTTAATGATATCGTCACGGTAGTGATTTCTGAAACGGCAACCAGTTCCAATAAAGCAAGTAAGGCACTAAGTGAAGCAGATGCTCTTGGTCTCAATGGCGGTGTCTTCGCCGGAACATCTGCGACGAACTCCACTGTAGGGAATGCTCTTAGTAAGCTTAACGGTGGCGCAAATATTGGATTTACCGGTGGGTCAACTTCAAGTTACTCTGGATCCGGTGCTGCTACGAAAAATGCTTCATTTACAACAACGATATCTTCCCGTATTGTGAAAGTGATGTCCAATGGAAACTATTTTATTATTGGACGGCGTGAGATCATGGTTGATGATCAAAAGCAGATTATGCAACTAAGCGGTGTTATCCGTCCGTATGATATTGATCAAAACAATCAAATAAATTCTGCAAAAATCTCTGATGCAAAAATTCTTTATGCCAATGAAGGGGATGTGGATCGTTCGGTTAATCGAGGCTGGGGAAGTAAGCTCGTTGAAGCTGTTTGGCCATTTTGATTGTATCATTCACCCTATAGGGTGTAAATGTGCGCTCAGAGTAAATAGAAGTGATTTTTATCTAATTACCTGTAATGGGTCAATGTGGGCATTGCGTTGGGTGACTTGGAACATCAATTCACGCTCAACTCGACCGATAACGGAACCTTGCTTAAGCCTTTGACCGACAGATACCGTAGGGGCAATTTTATCGAGATGGGCATAGATGGTATGAAGTCCATTGTCGTGTTCAATAATCACAACATTATCAAGCATTGCGGTGGGTTTTGCAAAAATAACTTTGCCGTTTAAGACTGCTTTGACTTTTGCATCCGGATCGGTAGGGCGGAGTGAAACTGATTCATTGTAAATTTTAATCCCATATACCGGATCAGTGTAGGGACCGAAACGTTTGGTTACGACATAGCCATCCAGTGGCGCGATAGTACGATCTCCACTGTATGCTGCTGTTTTAGAAGGTTGGTACTCAGAAATGGCTTTCTGTGCACCTTCAGGAAGAGGTTTTGATCCTGCTTTTGGGGCAACAAGTGGTGGTGGAGCTTTTTTAGGCTTCATCTCTTCAAGTTTAATAATATTGAGACTTGCAAGGGTGTTCTGAAGCGATTTTTGTTGGCTGAGTATTTTTCCAAGAGAGCGTTTATACTCATTTTTCTCTTTTTCTAGCAAAGCAATTGCTTTTTCATTCTCTTGTTTAGTAGCAAGAACATTTTGTTTTTGTTTATCGATTACGGCGATAGATTGTTTGAGAACGGTAGTTTGGTTCGTAAGAGCAGCGATACGATTAGCATTTTCACCAAAAATAAAGTTAAGCTCTTTAATCTCTTCATTGATTTGTTTAAGATGAATTTTAAGAGCTTCTTCGGTGATAATGGCATCAGCATTTTTTGCTCGATCATCTTTTATAAGCAAAGATATGGAGGTATTTCGTGCAATTGCAAAGACAAGACGTTGTTCGATATCATTTTGTGTTTTGGTAAGCTGAGTTTGTTGTGTTAGTAGTCCATTGAGACTAAGTTTATTGGATTGATAGACACTCTCTTTGGATTGAAGTTCGCTGACCAAAGTATTTAAATGTTGTTGTTGAACCCCAACAACCTCTTTTTGCTGCATAATTTTGGTAGCAGTCTCTTCTAGTTTTGCATTGAGTGATGAGTAGGTTTGTTTTGTTTCATTGAGCTGCTTAGATGTATTTTGGATACGTTCATCTATTTTTGCACTGAATCCATTTATGCTTAAGAGTGATAGCAGAAGAAGGGAATATGGGAACATCTATTCCTCTTCGCGTTGAAACAGTACGATGGTAAAAGTAAGAATAATGGAAATTCCTAAAGCAATAGCGAGAGATCTTAGTGCATCATTGACAAAGTTAAAGAGTTGGACGGTAATTCCGATTGTTTTGAGTTGTGACGTTAAAAAGCCGTTATAATCAATAAGAAAAAAAGCGAGACACAAAATAAGGGTCGCAATAATGGCATCCACAATAGCAAGGCGAAATAAAACCGCTGAACGAAGCCAAACCGGTGCACCGAATAGCGCCATAATACTCATCCGTTCTGCGTGTTGAAATTGCCATAAACGCATCTCTTTTAAAATTAGCAGCGAGGTGACAGCAGCAATAGCAATAGAAAAAATCTGAACAACGTCTTTAAATAACAACATCAATTTATAAACGGTGTCATGAGTTTGGGTAAACCCCTCTACACGCTCAATTGCAGGATGCTGTTCAAGTTTTTTTTGAAGTTGATTAATCTCTTTTGGGGTAGGGAAACGGTTAAGATAGAGGCGATAGAATTTTGGAAGAGTAATTTTTAATAGATCGATATTTTTTTGAGACATCTCCCCTTTAAGACGCTCTAAAACTGATTCGGTACTGACCGGTTCACCCCGATCAATCATCGAATTGAGTGCTTTTAGTTCAGCAGGATTGAATGTTTTGTTGGAAACGACAATAACAGAATAGTCATCTTTAAGATGCGTTTCATAGGCGGCTATTGTTCGATCAACCGCAAAATAAATTTGAACGGATGCTAGAACGGTAAAGAGGGCGATAATAAGTGAGATATGATTTTTAAGCGATTTCATGGATATTTCCAAACTCGATATGGTAATGTTTATAAGGTACTTTTAACTCATCTGGAATATGATGGGTCACTACAACAATAGTCGTTTTCAATTGGGTGTTTGCCCCTTCTAAAAGTCCCCAAATAACGGATGAAGAGTAATCATCAAGGTTTCCAGTAGGCTCATCAGCGAGGATTAAAATAGGGTTGTGTGCAAGTGCGCGTGCCATAGCAACACGTTGTTGTTCTCCTCCGCTGAGTTCAGGAGGGTATTTTCCTGATTGATGAGAGAGTTTGACATGGGAGAGGAGTTTTTGCACTTGTGCCCCCCCTACATCGCCGGTGTAGCCGGAAATAATTAACGGAAGCATCACATTTTTTTCAATGGTCCACTCATTGATAAGTTTGTAATCTTGAAAAACAATACCGATATTACGACGAAGAAAATTGAGTTTAGAGGTGCTGATTTTATTCATTTTGACACTGCCGACACTCAGCTGTCCAGTTCTCGGTTCGATAGCACCGTAAAACGATTTTAACAAGGTTGATTTGCCGCTTCCACTTGCACCGGTGATAAAGACAAAACTCCCTGCCTCAATACTAAATGTTGCTTTGGAGATAATTGTTTCATAATCTTTGTAAGAGAGAGAAAGGTTCTCTGCAATAATAACATTATCCATTGAGTAACTCGTTTAATAAAATATGGGCAGAAAGGTTAGCACTGGATCGGACGGGTTGTGTAGGAAAATAGCGAGCCTTTCCATTTTGGACAATGAGATAGAGATGTTCCGGACGATCGAAACTCCCCATTGCCAATCTCAACATCCATCCACCCTCACCAATCATAAAACTTGCTTCTGCGTTTAAAAATCCCCAATCACGGCGGAATGTTTGACGCTCTAGTGTTGGAAGTATACCATCATTGATAGATGATTGGGTGAAACTAAAATCCCCTTCCAATTTTTTTTCAGGACTTATTAAATCGTTGATTAGAGTAACATCATAGATATTTTTTTCCATCTTTTTCCAACGATCTTCATACTTGCTGGTTACTGCAATCTCTTGATTCTTGCGTACCTCAAAACTAACGTGAGGAGGGTGAGAATAGGTTTCCAGAGCAAAACGGTAGTAGTTTTCACTGTCAGTACGTAATTCTAATCTACCTTGCGGTGCTAACGTTCGAATTGCTTCAGTGACGAAAGTATCACCGATAACACGACGATGGGGCTTTTTATCCCAAGGTACAGGAAAATGGACATAGATACGGCTGAGGGTATTGGAAGGGACAAACTCTAAAAATAATCGTGCATCATAATCTAAAATCATAATGTTATTAAGATTTTGGATGGTGATTTGTTTAAGAGCCTGCTCAATCGAGGGTTTGTGAATCTCTAAAGCGATAAACAAGACATCCGGATTGGTTGATGCTTGATGGAGTAAATGGCGTGCGGAGCCAAATCCTACTTCGAGACGTATTTCACGACCCGTTGGAAAATCTGAAGCAAAATAATCAACTGATTTGAGGGCATCATGAGTTTTAAGATGGACATTTTCACTCGCGTTATCGACATTGGAATCGATGATGGTTGCATGGGAGTGTTTTGCATAGGCTAAAAGGGCATGTTTGACCAAAAAATTGGGGCTAGGGCGGGTAATCTTATCACTTTTGAGAAGGTGCTTTTCACCACTTTTTTTATGGAGGATAAAAAATTCTCGACCTTTGTATCGAGTAGAAATCAGGGACTCTCCCCCCTCACCGCGAGAAGTAGCTATAAAGCCAAATTCTACTTCCCCCTCACGGGCTGGAAGCTGAAGAGGTTGAAATACATCAATATGTAAATGAGGCATACGTTATTTTTTCTCATACATAAGTTCAATACCCTCAGTCGGGAGAGAACGGATACCATCTTTATCGACACCCATTACTTGATAGATATAACCGACGTTTGGAGTGGTATTTGGGTCTTGGAACTTAGTCTCTTTGATATTATTGATCTCGATAGACTCACGACCTATCCAACTCGTTTTAGTGGTTTTAATAACGGTATAGCTAATGATACGAGGATCGCTGGATGTCCACTGTAAATCAACACCGCTCGCTCCGATACGTCCATCATAGGCGATAGGGGTATGCGGTTTTGGCAAGCTAACACCTTGGGTGATGATTGAGCCCATTGGACTTTCTAACCCATCTTTATCTACGGCGGTGACTTTGTAGTAGAATGGCTCACCATCTCCTTTGGTAGTATCGGTAAATGTAGTTTCCGTTAATTTAACACGGTATTCATAAATACCGTTTGAACTGGTGGAACGATAAATATTGTAGTGGCTTAAATCACTCCCCAGTGAACTTGGTTCCCATTTGAGCGAAATTGCTTTTGGGAGATTCGTTGTTGCACTCACCCCTTTGATTTCAGGAGGGAGAGGTTTGGTTACTACTTTTGCTGTTTCACTTGGCTCGGTTTTTAATTTATCAAAGGTAACGGCACGGACACGATAATAATAAACTTGTCCATCTTTGAGTTTAGTATCAATGTATTCAGCATTTAAGCGACCTTCAATAGTTTTAATACTGCTCCACTCTTGATCGTTAACATCGAGCCGCTCGATTACATAGCTGTTAATACGGGTATTTGGGTGCGGACGCCAAAGTAATTTGGCACTGCGAGGCATATTTCCAACCGATTGAAAAAAACTGACAGGGGCAATCATCGGAAAAGTGCTCGCTTCGATTGTTTCGCTTCCGTTAGACTCTAGCAACTCTTTTGCTGTTGTTGTAAAGCGGTAGTGGTAAAGGGTGTTCGGTGTGAGTCCTTCATCGACATAGTGGGTTGCGAATCGTCCATCGATAGTTCCGACACGAGTAAGTGTTTGGTTGCTTTCATTAGCAGCTGCGCGGTAGATATTGTATCCGCTGACGCGTGGGTCACTGATCGCTTTCCATTCAAACGCAATGGTTTGAATATCTGATATGGATCCGTTAAGAGAAGGGATCGGTAAAGTTGGATCGATCGTTACTTTTTTTTCCGGTGTTGGTTGAATAGGGGTACATCCGGTAAAAAGACTAAGCGCTAAAGAGATGCTCAAAGCGTAGGTTAGAGAGCGTTGCATGCAGTTCCTTTGATTCAAAATGTTTTTCTAAATATTCGTTCATAACGCCATCCATCGGAGCATTAAAAGAGAGTGGCTCACCACTGGTTGGATGGGTTAAATAGAGCATATAGGCATGGAGCAAAATATGTTCCACCTTAGCATCTTTTTGGTGGCTTCCATAGAGGTGATCTCCTAGGATATGACGGCTGATAGATTCGAGGTGGACGCGAATCTGATGGGTTCTTCCGGTAAAGAGTTTACAGACAATCAGCTCACTTGTTTCATCGAGAGAGGAGGCAAGTTTTCGAAACATTGTCTTGGCATTTTTACCTGTTTCTACGACCGCCATTTTGAGACGGTTTTGGGCACTTCGTCCGATTGGTTTATCGATCAGCGTCTCTTCCTCTTTGAGTGGCGGGGTGATGACTGCAAGATAGTAACGCCCCATACTTTTATCTTGTAACTGCAACGAAAGTGCTTCGTGAGCTATGTTGTTTTTAGCGACAACCATCACACCGCTGGTTCCTCGGTCGAGCCGATGGACGATACCATGTCGCTCTTCACCACTGAGTGTTGAGAGGGTGATTCCGCGTGTTTTGAGCCAATCGACGAGAGTGGGCTCTTTGACGCTGGGTGCTGGGTGGACGGTGAGGGAACTGGGTTTGTTGATTACCATGATATCATCGTCTTCGAACAGCACTTCAACATCAAAATCGATCACATGTGCAGGGGTTGATTTGGCTTCGGGGAAGATGATCGTCACACTCTGATTGGGCTTGAGCTTTAATCCTGCTTTGGCAGTGGGCTTTCCATCAACGTTTATCGCATGTTGTTCAATCAATTGGGCAATCTGGTTGCGGGTTTGAGTGAGCATCTGAGTTAAAAAAAGATCCAATCGGATTGCTTCTTCAACAAGAAAGGTTACATTTTCGCGTTGCATCAATCTCCTTGGTGGAATGGTGGGGTTATGCTACAATTTCATATTAAAAATAAAATTTATACCGAATGGATTAATTTGCTTAATATTGATCGGCGAATTCTAGCACATTTTGACTATGTAACCCTTATGCTGATTATCCCAATCGTTTTTTTATCGGGTTGGTTGATTTATGAGATTCATCCTGTGCTTGGGCAAAAACATTTGACCTATGTGAGTGTTGGTTTCGGCGTTTTTGTTACCCTTTTTCTTTTGCCGATACGACGAATGTTTTGGATGATTCCGATATTTTATTGGGGAAGTATAATCCTTTTGGTCGCAGTTGAATTTATCGGTCATTCCCGTTTAGGAGCAAAACGGTGGATTGAAATACCGTTTATCCATTTTACTCTCCAACCCTCCGAGCTACTAAAACCTGCATTTGTATTGATGTTAGCGTATCTCATCCATCGAAACCCCCCACCACATGATGGCTACAGAATAAAAGATTTTATGAAACTCTCTTTTTTTATTGTTTTGCCGTTTTTATTGATTGCTAAAGAACCCGATTTGGGTACAGCTACCGTTTTGGTATTGCTTGGATTTGGTATCTTATTTATCGTTGGGGTGCATTGGAAAGTTTGGGTAGGCTTAAGCGTTGCATTTGTCATCTCTCTCCCACTGATTTACTCTAATCTTCATGACTACCAAAAACAACGTTTGACCGATTTTGTCGGTGAAAAATCGAGTTACCACGTAGAACAGTCGATTATCGCGATTGGCTCAGGAGGTTTCTTTGGTAAAGCAAAAGAGGATGCGACTCAAACGCAAATGAAGTTTCTCCCTATCGCCTCAAGTGACTTTATCTTTGCCTATGTGGTGGAGCGTTTCGGATTTTTTGGAGCATTTGTTTTAATTTCTCTATATGCAGCTTTAATTGTCCATTTGCTATTTCTCTCGACATGGACAACCGATTATTACACCAAGGTGGTCTCAGGTGGTCTCTCACTGCTCGTTTTTATCTATATGAGTGTCAATATCGCCATGACAATGGGACTCGCCCCCGTCGTCGGTGTCCCTTTGCCTATGTTTAGCTATGGGGGGAGCAGTTTTGTCAACTTTATGGTTCTTTTTGCCGTAATGGAAAACTTAATTGCCTACCGTTTCCGTTATCTTTATGATAATGTTGGTAAAAAAAGCTTCGTCTAATCTAAGAGCGTTTATAATTGCGCTCCACTTCGTAACGGGTCAATAGTTCAGTGGTTAGAGCCCTCCGCTCATAACGGAGTTGTCCCAGGTTCAAGTCCTGGTTGACCCACCACCTTCAAAACTCACAATCACCGCACTTTCAAGAGATTTAAAAGCATAAACTTTACATTGATATTTTCATGGGGTAACCGCAAGGGTAACCTTTGATTAGCCATTTTTTATCTTATAACGGCATGATTTTCTAATAGAGCATATATTTTTTCTAGGTCATAATATACGAAGCCACCCAGTTTAGAATAGGGTAACTCACCTCTTATTCGCTTTTTTGCTTGCGTTTTTTGTTTAATCGCGAACATTTCCTCAAGTTGTTTCGGGGTAACCCATCTATTATTCATGGGGTTACCCTTAAAACACATCTGGAATCAGTTTCCGCCGTTCCAACTCTTTAGTAAGCAATGCATGACGATGATCCAGTTCATCATACAAGGGTGTACCCATAGGTGTATCACTTATCTCTTTTGACAACTTTTCATCCAGATTCCATAATCCTTCGTCACTGTACAATTTGAGATCATCATCAAATGTCGGTTGCACCGTATGCTCCTCATGTATATTTTTAATGTTCTGTCTAAGATCAAATTCCGTTTTTGCTTTTTGAAGCACATCAAGGAAGAAAAGCAAGGTAGGGTCATTCTTATGAACCAGTAGCCGTGTAATGACTTTTTTAATCGATTTCTCTGCATCTTGAAGTGAGTATCGGAAGCTGATACGCTCAATCTTTTCTAACGGAGTATCTACTTGCATAAATTCAAGTATTGAGTAGTTCTCTTTGATATATTCCCAAATAGGCAATATGTCAGCACGTTTTCGATTAGGAGAGTTCAATTGCTTCTCACTGATACTTTCGGTGTCGATAAGCTTGATAAGGTCACACGAGCTTTTAAATAGACTCTCAGCACGTATAAGAGCATCATCGATAGTATCAATTCCGAATGTCTTTAAATATTCACGATGTAATTCAAACTCGACATTGAATATCGGTTCCTGTAAATCCATCCCGTTTACTCCGAAATGGTTGTGCATGATCTCCCGTTTGATCTGTGACGCGGTTGTCAGCTCTTTATGCTTGTTGTAGATACGAAGCAAAAACGGTTTTTTACCGACATAGTACGTCTCTAACTCATACCCGCTTGATCGTTCTCCGATGTTGGCAGAGTGGCTTTGCTTCTTAGAGAGGATCATCTCTTTACGTAGATAGCTGAAATCGTGTTGGATGAACATATTAAGATCGATCCGTGTCACGGGGAACACTCTCATAGTGAACTCACCCAAGAATTTCCTATTAACGTACTCTATAAGCGATTTTAAGCCCAAAGTATAGATTCCAACAGCATTGAGCTGTATTCGTATGTTGTGAATGTTCATAGCCTTCTCAGGGTCTTTAAAACCTGATCGAAAGAAGTCATGATTGAACCAATGAAATCCGTCTCTTCCCATTCCGCTGTAAACCACATCGATCCCGTTTATATTTACGATGATGTCATTATCAGCGTACTGATAGTTAAGAGATTTAAAATAGGCTTTCTTATCTTCGATCTGATTAATGATGTCCTCATATAACCGATTATAGAAAGCACCGCTTTGTGCAAAGTAATATAGTGCATCAATACCGCTTGCAAAGGGTATATTTTTGACATGACTATCTTGCATAGGTTTTTCCTT
The DNA here is from genome assembly GCF_028710345.1 of Sulfuricurvum sp. NCBI lineage: Bacteria > Pseudomonadati > Campylobacterota > Epsilonproteobacteria > Campylobacterales > Sulfurimonadaceae > Sulfuricurvum > Sulfuricurvum sp. The sequence continues at coordinate 90,709 of NZ_JAQTUH010000008.1, forward strand.
TCGACGATAAACGTCACTTTTTATTTATGAAATCAAGAGAGGGAGAAATGTTTTATGACTTATGTCAGGGGGTGTTACTAGAACCCCCTGAGTTAATGCGCACAGCTAACGGCATCGAGCCATACGGGGGCATAGCCCCAAGATTGGCTCAAAGCCTACGTATGCGCAGAATTAGATACCGTAAAAGATGGCTTTGCCTACGGTGGCAACGTCTACTTCAACGATTTCGTTTTCTTTGCCTTTGTAGAGGGCTACTTTGGAAGAGGGGATAGAGAGATCAATCAGCTCTTTACGTGAGTCACCGTTTTTAAGAGGTATCTCTAAGAGCAACTGTATTTTATTTTTACCACGTACAACTTCACCCGTTTCTTTGTTGGTGAAATCATTCGAAGTGTAGACATTAAGAAGGGTTCCAGATAATTTGATCATAGTCAAATCCTTTTATTGATTTTTGGATTTAACAAAAGCGCTTTTGCCGTTGTTGGGTGTCATCCTTGACAACGACATTTTAGAGCTTAAGGAAATTTAAGGCTAGGTTTTTTTTCCCTGAAAATCAGGAAAATTTAGTTGGTGAAGAACATGGAATTGAGAAGGGCACGATTTGAGTTATATTGTTTGTCTCTGTCTTTAATTGAATCATAGTACTTGTCTGGATTGAATAAACCTTGAAATTTGGTTCTTTTATTTTTGCCTTCCAGTGCCAGAATAGGGGAATTATAGTAATACATTTTTACATAGAAGTCTTTTGCTTTCGAAGCATCAAAAGTAAATTTTTCGGTTTTACTGAAAGGGAGTAAAAGTGTCAGGATACTTTTTTTCAATGCTGATTTATTGATTTGTTCAGCTCTAAACCAATAAATCCAGAACGGATAGTTATATAGCTTTATGGCAATAGACTTTAAAATCATTTGAGGTGTTAAACGGTAACCCCAAAAATAATCTGATAGTGAAGCAAGAAAATCAAAGTCTTCGAAGTTTTCAATATAATTAGCGACTTCAGGCGAATGTTTTTTTAAATCATCTCGAAAAGAATAAAATGAGAATTGTTTGTTGCCATCCTCATCTGTAAAAAATTCTTCGTGAGGATCATCTTCTGGTCTTACATCGAATTCTTCAGGTTTACTGTAATCATTCCTATGAAATTGAACGAGCGCTAATTTTTCTATCGTTAGTTCATCATTTTTCAAAAAGGATTGAAATATTGAGAGAGTAATCAATGTACGTTTTACCATTGTTAGATCACGTAATGAGGAATAGACGGTTAGAGAATCTTTCAATGAGTTAATAAGTGGAATGATATTTTTCCGATCTTTTTCTAAACGCCGAATGGTGATCCATCTAGGATCGTCGGAAAGTTCTTTTTCTTTCAAATCAGATATAGCCATTAATCCCATAAACAAAACTCTAAATGATGAGTCAAATAAACTATGATCTTTATATGAGGCTTGAAGAAAAAGTACTATATCTTCGATATTTTCATGTTTATGAAGTATATCGATTGCTTTTTGCTTGTGTTTATCATCTAAGGGGTGACAATTAATATAGGTTATAAGATTAGTAATTAGTTCTTTGTGCATTATTTTACAGAAAAAGTTGAGTATGTGTATTTAACTAATAAAAAATGAAAGATATTAAAATAATTCATCGCTGATATATTGTTCCTGCGCTAAAAAAGCAGTATTTCTTTCATAAATTTCTATTAAAGTATTTAGATGTTTTAAAATTTCCATTTCGATCTGAGGACAGTTCAACTGATTGCCATTTATTACATAATCTTTGTATTCTTTAATATTGATGAAATTAGCTTGAAGTGTTTCCATATACTCAGCTGAACAATCAGCAAATTTTTGATTTATGTACATCGAAATTTGTTCATAGAGTAAATTATTCTGTAAAGCTCTATGTGTCACTTGCATACCTACAAATTTTTGCTCGTGGAATATGACAGTTATTTCTTCTTTATTAAGTATGTCATAAACTGAAACTTTTTTAAAATCATAAATATTATTTACCAAAAATTCTTTAAATATATCCTCCATTTGTGGGTTAAAAATATATCTGATATATCGATTTCTATCGATTTCACTTAAAAAATTAAGTTGCTGTCGCCATGTTTTATGATTTTGAAGTAAAAAAACATAAGCTTTTTTAGCAGTTGTTTCATCTCTATGTTTGATGAAGCTTGAACTATAGTATTCTTGTATACTTTTATGCAAAAACTGAAATACCATTCCATCTTGAATGATTAAATTTGTTATTTTCAAAATATCTTCAACAACATCAGATGTTTCTACATCTAACTTCAAAAGTGATATAGACTTAAAAAAATAGTCATTTAATTCGCGCGAATCAAAGAGTAAAATATCTTCTTTTGCTGTAAAAAAACAAAATGCTTCAAAAATATCTTGGAGTTGAATATCATTTAAATTACTTTTTCTTTCTCTTTTATAACCAGCTTTTGTATTATCATGTCTTGCTAACAAAATTTCAAAAAGCTTTTGATAAAAATCCGAAAATTGGGTTGGAATGACTTGACTTACTCTATAGTTAAAAATTAATAATGTAATTAAAAGAGGTGAATATAGTAACGAAATTATTTCACTACTACTATTTTTTATTTTCTGGATAAGTTCAAATGGCTCATATTCAGCATCAACTATTTTAAGAATAAATCCCTCTAAATCTGTAATTTCTGAAATCTTAAATACATCAAAAGAAGATGATTTTTGAAGTTCTGAATTTGGTCTTGATGTTGCAATAACTCGTGCACTAGAATATTGAAGAGTGAAAAACTCCAATTGATGAATAATATCAGGGACATATTTTGAAGGCAATTCATCAAAACCATCTAAATAAAAAGTGAATTTTCCACTTAATAGTAACTCATTTCTCGTATGTGGTTCATCTGAGAAACCGTATGAATTTAATACTGCATCAATTGAATCTAAGAGTATGCCAGTTTTAATTTTTCGACATTCAATAAAAATTGGTATTTGGTTGTTTACTGTAAATTCTGTTAATGCTAAATACCTTAAAAAAATTGATTTACCCTGCCCAACATTTCCTTCAATGACAATTGGATTATTCGATTTAAAATCACTATAGGTATCGACCGCAAAAGGTGACTTGTTAATTATTATCTGTGCAGGATAGTAAAAATCAAAAAGACTAACCGCTTTGTCATACTGCCATATCGTTTTAACATATTGTATTTTTGAAATTTTATCTACGATATTTTTTTCTACTTCATAACGATTATATTTATCTTTAAGATTTTTTAACAATGGATCTAAAAGCGTAAGCGTTTTTTTAACTCCCTCTGTTATAAGTGCAGATAAGGCGATGCTTGTAACAGTAGGCTCCATTTTCTTCTTCTTTCATTATTTTTATTAGTATCATATCTATAATCAGATACAAATACAAATTAATAGTTTTAATTGCTATAAAATTAGATAATGTTATGTACAAATAAAGAAGGTTCTAAAAAATATGAATGTATATCCAGATCTTGCAAAATATATAATTGCAATTGTGTCCGCATTAATTCTATTATTTCCGTCAATACAGCAGCTTTTAAGTCCACCGATGATTTATGATTGGATGATGTATTGTTATTTTACTCTAGCAATAACCTCACTCCTATTAGCTATTCTAGCATTCTATCTAACTGTAGCTGACCAGAATGCAAAACCTGAGAGATTACTTGGTCTTGCGAATTGGACAGGTATTTTTTCTTTCATATTCCTAATTGCTTACTTTGCAAGCAATTTGTATCAGGATAAAACAAGTAAGCCTACGATTGACTCTTTCACTTTACTTCCGTTAAATCCAAAAATAGGTGAAAAAATTTCTTTGCAAGCAAAGACTACATCAGAGAATAGAGACAATATAGATTTTGAATGGAAATATAATAAGCACGAAGTAGGTAATAAGGAAATCTTGTATTGGAAAATACCATCTAATTATAAAATTTATACTATCAATTTATGTATTAAGGATCAACATCTTAATCAGGTTTGTGACAATTTTAAAATTGATATGAGTAATGAAAATAAAAAGGAGAATAATGAAAGCCACGCCAAATAAACAGAGAAAATATGGATATATTGGAAAAAATAAAAAGGAATTTTTAGAAGAATATAATGTGAGAGTAAAACTTTCAAAAAATATTAGTGTATTGCAAAAAGATAAGAAAATTGATTTCGGTAGTAAAGAAATAAGAGTTGTAACTAGATTGGCAATAAATAATAAAAAATATTTCAAAAGCCTTTCAAACCATCAAATACAGAATGCTCTTCAGGATTTCTCGGCATTTACGATTGAAAGTAAAGCTTCATTTGAACGACCTTGCTGTAGTAAACGTCCCGCTAGTTGGCCGTTGTGCAAAAGAGGTTGTTAGTCTTGAGAAATCTATTGAAATCTAAAAACTTTGTCAATCATATTTGAAGCAATTTTACTTCCTAGAAAATAGTCCATAATCAAATATTTTGTGACAGTATTTGAATAATTATGTTCAATAATATATCACTCATATATAGTATTGATATCGATTTAATGGGAGTATTGCAGATATAATTGTGTCTATGTGCATAGCATTTCTGTCACAATACCCCTTGAAAGCCCGTAAACACTGGCAAAAAAAGCACTCGGCTTACGTTGTGTACTTCTTAATTTTTAGATTGATTCTTCCTGTTCTTTTACTATTATCGAAACATCATCGATCATTTCTGATGCCATACGGCTTCCAAGGGTGTAATTGAGAGAAAGGTATTTAATGATCGTATTTGGATCGTTATGACCCAGTGCGCCTGATAGGTGAATCGAATCAACACCTTTTTCAGCCATTGCAGATACGATGAGGTTTCGGGTGTAGTGCATAGAGAACCAATCGCCTGCTATTGCTCTGATTTTCAGAATTTGTTTATGAACCGTATTGATTTTGCCACCCGTAACTCTCGATTTAAAAAGTATCCCATTTTCAGGCATAAATTCTATAAGAGCCTCTTTCACTTTTGGAGGTAAAAAAATCTTTTGATCCTCACCGTTTTTCGTATCACGTATGATGTAATAGTCTTGATCCAAAATAACATCTTCGGCTAGGAGATTGATAATTTCACCTCTACGTCTGCCTTGTAATGCGAGGAGGAAAAAGGCTCGATAGAATGGATCATGAGCATAGAGTGACATAATAGCATCGTGAACGATTTTAAGGCGTTCTGTTGCATTGGATACGATTTTTTTGGTCTTCGGTAGTTTGATTTTTACATCTTCGCATGGGTTATGAAACATGATCTGATTGGCTCTAGCGATACGAAGGGCAGGGGATAAGATTTCGATAGCTTGTTTAGCGGTGCGTGGACTGTCACCATTTTTAATCTGTTGATCAACGATAGATTGAATATGATGAGGCATAACAGTCGAAATCTTTTTACTACCAAGGATAGGTTTTACGTTACGCTCATAATATGACATTCTATTTTTTTTATAATTGCCCTCGGGGAGAGTATCGATATATCGTTGCACCATTGCGTTAACGGTTGCATCCGAATTGATATTATTTTCAACTTTATCTTTAGCTTCTAAAAATTGAATTTCTGCATATTTGATTTTATCACGTTTTCCCCATTGCTTATCGGATAAATCGATAATCCCTTTATGCTGTTTTCCATTGACTTTGAAGAGGTAAAAAAATTTCGTGTAATCTGCATTAGCTTTTAAATTAGCTCGAACTACATTGGGATAATCGTTGGGATTAATAGCCATTTTATTACCTCTTTTTTGTATGGGGTAACCTTTGGGGTAACCCTTATTAGGAAATTATAGCATTATTATAGCAAAAGATAGCAAGTTGTTTGTCTTTAAAAGTCCACAATATAGGGATTTTGCAATTAATAGCGAATAGGGTAATAACGCCTCATAACGGAGTTGTCCCAGGTTCAAGTCCTGGTTGACCCACCATCAAAACCTCCTAAAATACGTACTTTCAAGAGATAATTTCAATACAAATTTAAATAATATTTTAACTAGGTATACCATTAGGTATGTCAAGGATCAACTTACTAAGCGCTATTCACTACAGTAATAAAGCTTTTTTCACTGTGAGCGAGTAGAGTTTTTTAGAGGTTATAAGGAGTAGTAGAGGCAATCAAATCTATCTTTTGAGCTCGGGTAAGCCGTTTGATTTGCACCTCCCGTTTAAGGGCACTCGATTTATCTGGATATGTTTCATGATAGACTAAAACTACCGGTCGGCGGTTACGAGTATATTTAGCACCCTTAGTGGAAGTGTTGTGTTCATTGATTCTCCGTACCAACTCCGAGGTGATTCCGGTGTAATAGGTACCATCATTGCATTGGAGGATATACAGAGAGTAGGGTAGTAAACTATTCATTTTATTTTATCGAAACCGTTTTACATACGAGTGACAATAAGGGAGTTTTCCATGTTGGACGTAGTAATCTTGATGGTAGGTTTCAGCAGGGTAAAAAGTGCTAAGGGGGAGAACTTTGGTTACAACATCAAACCCATTGGAACGAAGTTGTTGAATTAAAGAAAGGGCAGTACGTCGTTCTTGATAGGTATTGACAAATATAGCCGATTGATACTGCTCCCCAATATCGGGTCCTTGTCCATTTTTTTGTGTAGGGTCATGAATCTCAAAAAACATTTTAGTGAGATTTTCATACGATATGATAGTAGGGTCGTATAAAACTTCAACGCTCTCTAAATGACCTGTAGAGTGGTTGCTTACTTGCTCGTAAGTAGGATTTTTAACAGATCCACCCATATACCCAGAGTGCACCTCTTTGACCCCTTTAAGCTTTTCAAGATGATATTCAACACCCCAAAAACACCCTCCGGCATAATAGGCTTTTGATAAAGTCGAAGCATGTACCATCACAGAAGTAAAGATGAGAAGAACCCATAATAATTTCATTGTATGACTCCCAAAAAAAGATATCCATATTATGCACTCATGATACTAGCATCTCGGTAAAATGTCGAATAAAATTTATAGACACACTGATGGAGAACATTTGATCATTCTGGACTTTGAAACCAACTCTGCTGCTATCCATGACGTGATCGAAGTCGCGGCATTTCGGATCAAAAGAGAAGAGGGCGTTTATGTCATCGCTGATACCTTTCATCGCTACTACTTCTCTGAATATGAGGTTAACCCTTACGCCCTTGCCGTCCATAAGCTCTCACCGCAGCGAATCGAGAGACTTCGGGCAAATGTTGATTATGCAGAGTATTTCGTAGAAGATCAGGAGTTTATAGAGTTCTGTCAGGGAGCTAAAACTCTTATCGCACACAACATAACGTTTGAACTGCGTCATCTCGGTGAACTTGTCAGATTTGATAAACACTTTTGTACGATGAAATCGAATAAAAAGATTGTTGGAGCGCTCAATATCCGAGGGAGTCTCAAGAACCCGAAACTGCTGGAAACCTGCCGATATTACCGAATCGATTTTGATGAAGAGCAGTACCACAGTGCGATGTATGATGTTACCAAAACGCTCGAAGTTTTAAATCGTATGAGTATAGAGATTTAAAATAACGGAGTGTGTACGGACAAAATCGATTATCTGGTTTAGTTTGCAGACCATAGTATTCTCCTAATGAATGATATTTCTGAAAATACATAAATCGTGCAAAAATGGGCTATTTCTATGAGAATGTTTTATGTATATCGTATCCAATAACCGCATTTAGGGAGAGTTTTGTGAATCCGTGTTTGGTAGATATATGTGAGAGATTTGAAACAATCAGCGATTTTCTTGAACACAAGTCGCAAGAACAAGAGGTGATAGTGATAGAGCTCTTTTCTGATTTCGTGGAGTGTTTCTCATCAGTGGGTGCAGAAAAACTCGACTATCCGAAAGAATTTCAAAAAGATGTGAAATACTATCTCCAAAAAGAACCTGTCATGATGGAACAATTCGAAGATATCGAATTTCGCTATTTGATGTTGAGTGATTTTTATGATTTTTGTAAGTTGACAAAAAGGTATACCAATAAAAAGGGGTGTTAATGCTAAATTTCGGGCCGTTTAAATCGCTTTCAACCAAAGAGTTTCAACACAAAAAAGAAGAAGGCTATGCCGTTATCGATATACGAAGAGCCGACGAGTGGGAAACCTATGGTGTCATCGAGGGTAGCCATAAAATCACCTTTTTCGATGAGGTTGGAGAGGTCGATTTAGATAGGTTTATGGATGCATTTACCCAAGTGGTAAGGGATAAAGAACAACCGTTCATCCTCGTATGTGCTCATGCAAGCAGAACCAAAACAGTTGGTGAGATGATGGGGTTACAGTTCGGATATAAAAACGTCTATGAGTTAGATGGGGGGATTAATTGGGGTTGGATCGATCAAGGATTAAAAACTGCTCAATATTCACCATAACCACAACTATAAAACCCATTATTGTTGTTAATGATTGTTTCGCAGAGGTAAATACTAAAATGTCATGTACGATGTTTGAGAATAGAGCCATAATCCCTCAAACAGAATAAACTGCACCGTAAGTATAATCCAAAAAAGGTTACGGTACTTTTGACTTTTGTGACGAAATATTTTTTGGGCAAATACCGCACCTACACTACCTCCAATAAGAGCTAAGTATATAAGTGTTTTTTCGCTGATTCGTCGTCGATTAGTACGGGCGAGGTATTTATCGTAGCCAAAGACAAAAAAGGTGATCAGATTAAAAAGAAAAAATAAGATTAGGAGTGCTTTCATAATCTAACACCTTTAAAACATTCGCCCTCTGAATCGGACTTTGTTTCTTCCGTCTTGTTTCGCTTCGTAGAGCATTTGATCTGCTTTGTCCAAACTGGTATCAATTGAGTCATTCCCCTCTTTTTTAGTTATCCCGATACTAACGGTGAAGTGTATCGATTGATCGGCTACTGGAATCGATATATTTTGAGTATCTTCTCTAATCGATTCGACGATACGATATACATCTTCAGATGATTTATTGAACAATATCAATGCAAACTCTTCACCACCGATTCGCCCGAAGATCGATTTGTCATCGAGATGTTGAGTTAATATTTTTGAAAACTCTATCAATGCAATGTCACCTATTTTATGACCAAAAGTATCGTTGATTGATTTAAACATATCCAGATCAAGCATTACACAATAGATATCTTCATAGGTGTTGTATATCTCTTCTGAAAGTCGAAAAAACTCTCTGCGATTATTAATACCGGTGAGGGAGTCTTTTTTGGCTAAATATTCAAATTTTTCGTTGGTGTCTTTTAGATTTTTTGTTTGTATTTCGAGTTTAGTATTTTTCTCATCTAACTGTCTCATGATTGGTTTAATGGCGAAAAATGCAAATACAAACCCGATTAATGATACCAAAGAGCCGAAAAATAGCCAATGCCAAAAGATTTTAAGTGCATCTTCTTTGATATTATGAACCGATAAATCAATACCTAAAACATACTTGACCCCTTTTGGAGATTCGAAGGGAGCGAGGTAGGAGAAATGGGTTCCCCATTGATCTTGTGCTTCACCAAATTGGGGAATACCGCTTTCGACCGTTTTTTTCAAATAATGACTGACATCTAAATACTCTTGCCCTAGTTTCGTATGTAACAGGGGATCATGTATATCTTTCTCACTGGCACTATCGGAAGAGAAATAAAATTTTGGGGGTAATGTGTAGGTAAAGGTGTAGATATATTCGACACCGATTTTTTGTGCAAGATGGGATTGTTTATGTAAGAGTTCTTGATATTCTGCTTCTGTAGGTTTGTTTTCATAGGTAAACCTGTCGTGCCACTCGTCATGATAGGGTTTTAATAACGTAGTGGCTAACTGTAATCTCTCTTTTGCTTGGTTAGTGTAGGTTGCAAGGGCATTTTGATATGATTTGTAGGCAAAAAAGGAGACTAAACCGATCGTTAAACTGAGGAGGATAAGTGCTAATTTAGTGGTAGATGATACTTTTGCTTTTGTAAAATCAATCAAAAAAACCTCTTTGTGTCAAGCTCAAATAATAGTAGACCTATCCGTTACTCCCGTGTAAGTAAAACGAGTTTAACGCATAGATTATTTTAGTATCATTAAATAGTTTATAAAGTGATCCCTAACCCTTTTAAAAGGATATTTTTCTCTTTTTCAGTACTTGAAAAGAGGCGGTTATGGAGATCATCATCTAAAATAGCGAGATCATCAAATAGCTCTTCATCATCTTTGTCAGGAAAATGTTTAGTCACTTCATTCCCCAATGCTTCAAGAAATTCATCGGTATTATTCTCATCAAACAATCCTACCCGTTTACCATGTTCGATAGTAGCGATTGTGCGAAGCAGATAAAGTTTATCGAGACGATCTTCGCTTTGTTGGGTGTTGATTAAATCGTTAATACGGTTTACTTCACTACGATACATTTCGGTGGATGCTTTAATGTTTTGGAGTTGTTCAGAGGTGAATATCATGATGTTTCCTTGTAGTATTATGTATGTGATTGTATAACTTTTAGCCTACTATTACTTTGTTTCGCCCATTCTCTTTTGCATTATAAAGTAAAACATCAACACGACGTAATAAATCATCTTCGCTTTCGCCTTCATGTAAATCACTGACTCCGAATGAACATGTCAGATGACCAACAACCTCAAAGGGTGTAGATTGAATTATTACACGTAAAGTTTCAGCTACCTGAATTGCATACGATAGTGGTGTATTGGGAAGAAGAATGATAAACTCTTCTCCTCCCCAACGTGCTATAACATCACTTTTGCGGAGTGAATTTTTAGTAATTTGAGCTATGTCTCGTAGCACATTATCCCCGATTAAATGACCGAAAGTGTCGTTTACCTGCTTAAAATGGTCAATATCAAAGAATATAATACATAATGGGGAGTTATCCCGTTGTGTACTATGTAAAACATGTTCAAATATGAGATCAAAATGGAGTCGATTAGCAACGTTGGTAAGAGTGTCGGTTGTCGATTGGTTAATCATTAAAGTGATGTCGGTAAAAATGACAATAGTCTCTAAGTCGTTTTTATTACCTACAATAGAAGCTTTTATGGTGTAGATGGTTGTTTTACCATCAATTGTTATTTTAACTTTATGTTCACGTGTAGGGTGATCAATGACATATTGAATCCATAGTTGATCTTTCATCATACTTTGGAGGTACTCATCGGTATCTCCCTCTTCAAAAAAATCACATACGCAGTTATGTTGTTGTTTGAATTGTTCCAGTGTTTGATAGCCTAAAAACTCAAGCATAGATTTATTAGCACTAATAATAACTTCTCCATTGGTTACAACAGTCGGATTCGGTGAGGCATCTAAAATCGATTTAACATACGTTTTTTCATATGAATTTTTTCGATACATCCACGCAATAATCGCTAAAAATATAAAGCTTACAGATGAAAGAGAAAAAATAGTAATTTTATATTTATTCCAAATATCAACCATAGTAAAAATTTCCGCTTGTTCGTATGGAGGAATACGGAGAGATTGAAACATTTCATGAACTTGGCTGTACTCAAGAGGTGATGACCATCCGATATCACCATCATTAGGTTTACTTTCAAGATGTTGCTGAAGTAAAGCTATGACTACTTTATTGGAGAGATCATTAGGTGTTTGCGGCATTCGTGCGATTGGCCACTCAGGATAGAGTAAGGTAGAGAGTTGATAAGGGAAATTTTTAAATTTACGTTGATTGATAATTTTCAGTTGATTGAGGTGGATGGTTCCTTCTTTTTCCATACTTTCCAATAAATCGGTGCGGACAAATCCTACATCTGCATTACCTTTTAAAACCTCTTCAACTACTTGCTTGTGGGGCATCCCTGTAAAATAGATATCCAGTGTTTCAAGCGCTATATCGTGATTAAAAAACTCAAATATTTGTGCAGAATAGCCGCCAAGTGACTCTGCATCTACCGCTGCAATTTTTTTCCCTTTTGTATCGTCGAGAGTGGTGATATCGGAGCGTTCTGCACGGGTGAAAATAACTCCGCCAAAGCGGTCAACCCATTGGTTGTTTTTATAATGCATCATGGTCGCGATACGGGATATATGGTATTTTTTTTCGAGATAAATGTAATGACCTGAATTGGTAATAACAAAATCAAGTTTATTGTTTTTGACCGCTTCATTGATTTCGGGATAGTTAAGTGGGAGAATAGTGAAGGTAAAATTAGGCTCTTTTTGATGGAGGTATCGTGCTGTAGGTTCCCACTCTTTGAGCGATTCTGATTTTGAATGAAAAGACAATACCCCGATAGTAATATTTTCTATGGAATATAATGAAGGGACTATTATAAATAATGCTAGCAGTAGTTTAATAAGCATAGCAACTACTCCTAATAATTTTTTATTATAGTACTAGAATTAGCTTTAAACTCTTTTGATGCTATACAATAATATTAAGTAAAATGTTGCAGGTGTATAGATAAGAAGCATTGGGTAACAATAGGTGATTGAACGTAATAAAATTGAATGTTTTTTGAGAGTGCTAGGTTATAATCGTTGATAAGTTCATTTAAAAGTGAGAATGGAATGTCAACAGGATTAGAATGGGATGAACATTATCGTTTAGGGATCACCTCTATCGACGATCAGCATAAACATCTTTTTGATATAGTGGCTCATATAGCAGCACTTGATGCAGCGACATCGACGAAAGAGGATTTACGACAAATATTAGGTGAATTGAGTACCTATATGAGTGAACATTTCAAAGATGAAGAGAAATATATGGAGCAAATTCGTTTTCCTTCGTATGAATATCATATGAGACTGCATCACGATATTATCGAGTTTGTCAACAGCTCGGTTTCACAAGCACCGACTTTGGCGATGATACAGACAAAACTCAAGTTTATTATTAAAAAAGCGCTGATTGATCATATTTTGGTAGAAGATATGAAAATTAAGCTCTTTATGATGCAAAAAAAAGAGATTATGGAGGAGGGGATTATTGATCTAGAGAGTGTTTAGGCGAGGGGGATGTGAAGTACTTCGCTCAATAATACTACAATATCCTCTTTTGTCGCTCCTGCAAAAGCGTTTTCCATAAATCGATTGATCCCTTTGTTTTGATGGTGGAGGAGGGGGACAATTTTTATCCCTGTAATTTCAGACATAAAATGGGATTGGTCACCCTCTTCGTATGCGTGAAGAAGGATAGAACGTGAGAAATTGTTGAGTATATGATAGTAGATATGTAAAAACTCCGCTTCCAAAACTTTGAGCCCATAAAAGTGCGTAACGATGCGGTTCTCATGGGTCACTATCGGATGAACTTTATCGGGTTTGATGGTGATTCCTATCTCCTCTTTGATTTCACGAACCAGTGCTTCGAGTAGTGTCTCACCCTCATCAACAGTTCCTCCTGGAAAGCCCATTCGTCCATCCCATCGATCAATCATAATGAGCGCAGGACATTTGAGGTGCTGCATATCATCTTTAAAATATTTCCATGGAGAGATAGATTCGACATAAATGGCTAAAAAAACAGCGTTTTTTTTCGAATGTTCTATTGAGCCAAAGGGTATTCTCTGGGTTTTCATAATTGCTCACAATATCACAAGATTTAAATCTTAAAAAGTGAATTATAACATTTTGATCTTCTTTATTGATTCGATATGCTACAAAGAGAAAAATAGAGAGAAAATTGAGACATTTCTGTTGTATATTTAAAAGAAATAGGTTATTATCTTTGATAAAGTAAACTAATATACACGGGTTCAACACAAATGCCATTTTCCTCTTATCCACATAATTTTTTACAATTAATATCAGATCATCTTCCCGATATGCTATGGGTAAAAGATATCAAAGGGCATTACCTTTTTGCTAATCAGTCGATTTGTAAAAATCTTTTGATGGCGAACAATACGGATGAACCACTGGGGAAAACAGATGTTTATTTTGCATTGCGTGAGAGGGAAAAACATCCTGAAAATCCCCAGTGGCATACTTTCGGTGAGCTTTGTTTTAATTCGGATGAAATAGTCCTTACTAATATGAGATCGATGCGCTTTGAAGAGTATGGGAACATTCGGGGGGAATTGGTCTATTTGGATGTTCATAAAGCTCCTTTATTTGGTGCGGATGGAACATTGATAGGGGTTATCGGAAGCGGTCGGGATATCACTGTACAAAAACGCTTAGAGCTCGAAAAGGAGATGACGCAACGTCTTATTGAGAGTGGGCCGGTTGTGGTATTTGAATGGAGTGCCGATGAGGGATGGCCAATACGGTATGTTTCCTCCAACGTTGAGATGATTTTAGGTATTAGTCATGAACAATTAATGAGTGGCTCAACGAGTTTTTCTAATTTCATTCATCCTGATGATATAGTGAGAATCGTAACCGAAGTTAATGAATTTTTTTCCGATAAAACCTCTATGTTTATTCAAGAGTATCGGATTATTAGAGAAGATGGAACTTTTCTTTGGATTAAAGATTTTACAGTGGTTGAGTATCATAAGGAGTCTAATGTCCCGATGAGTATCAAAGGGTACATTATCGATAATACGGTAGAGAAAATTGCGAATGAAAGAGCAAGCTATTTTACCCATTTCGATCACCTCACCGGATTGCCGAATCGTCAAAAGATGCTTGAAGATATGGAAGAAACCCCCCCAGTCGGATGTGCAATTTTTAATATTGACAGTTTTCGGGAGATTAACGATTTTTTTGGTATTGTGAATGCCGATAAGCTCTTAATACAACTTGCCAACGAATCTAAAAAAATGTGGACACCGACGTATCGAATCGGAGGGGATGAATTTGCTATTTTATTTTATAAAACAATTTCGGCATCTGCTCTTAAAGAGGTAATCGATAATATTTTGAATGATATGGATCGATTGGTATTTACTGTCGGCGGGGAAAAAATTAAGGTCCATTTCCGTGTTGGAATCGCCTTTGGTGTTGAAAAGCTTTTAACCCGTGCTGATATCGCACTCCATATTGCGAAAGAGAAAAAATTACCGTATGCATTGTATGAAGTAGCCGATAATATCGAAGATAAATACCAAAAAAATATTCAAATGGCATCTGCAGTGCATAAAGCGTTGAGTGATGGGCGAATTATCTGCTATTACCAGCCTATCGTACATATTGAAGATAATAAAGTCTATAAATATGAGACATTGGTGCGAATGGTCGATGAAGAGGGAAATATCGTTCCTCCGATGGAGTTTTTACCGATTGCGAAAAAGATGCAGTTGTATCCACAAATCACTCAAACTGTTGTCCATCAAGCGTGCAACATTTTTGCCAAGCGTACGGAAGAATTTTCGGTTAATCTCTCAATCGATGATATTGACAACCCTTATACGGTTCAAAATATTGTTAATACAATTATTAATACTGAAACAGCTAACCGTATTGTTTTTGAAATTCTTGAATCCGATGGGATCGAAAATTATGAATCAGTGATCCGTTTTGCCACGCAAGTAAGAGCATTGGGAGCTAAGATCGCTATTGATGATTTCGGGACGGGATATTCCAATTTTGAACATATCTTACGGCTCAATGTTGATTATATTAAAATCGACGGTTCGCTGATCCGAGGGATTGTGAATAATAAGCGTCATAGGATTATCGTGGAAACGATTGTCCAATTTGCAGAAAAAATGGGAGCGAGTACAATAGCAGAATTTGTCTGTGATGAAGAAATCTTTGATACTATCAAACACATGGGGATAGAGTTTTCCCAGGGATATTACACGGGGAAACCTTTGCCGCTTACTTAATGTTTTCTAAAATTTCTCGCGTTACAATAAGTGCTTTGTCAATATGATCGACAATTTTTTCTTCACCGATTATGGTTATGAGATTGGCTTTCTGCAATAGCTGACGGACATGAGGATTGACTCCTGAGAGGATCAATACAGTATCTTTATGACTTAATCGTTCATGGAGAACTTCAAGAGCATGAAGCCCTGCCGCATCGATAAGTGGGACATAACGCATCCGTAAAATGAAAATTTTTGATGGTTTTTCAAAGAGTAGTAGAGTATCAAGCAGTTTTTCAGCGACTCCGAAAAAGAGAGGACCTTGAATTTCGTAGACTTCAACCCCTTTTGGAATCGATTTGTTTTGAATAGAGTCTGGATCATCTTCTTCGGTATCGACTGAACGTATTTGGGTTTGTTTCATCATTTGATCAATAAAAAGGATCGAAGCGAGTGCAATTCCCGCTTGGATAGCGAAATTTAGATCAACTAATACGGTCAGTAAAAAGGTAAGGATGAGGACAACACGGTCACTTCTTGGGGCATACATGATTTCACGGACATGTTTTATCTCCGACATATTCCATGCGACAATCATCAATATCGCGGCTAATGCGGCTAACGGTATTTTAATAATAAGCGGTGCTAAAAAAAACATAAACACAAAGAGCCAAAGGGCATGCATCATTCCTGCAAGGGGTGAGCGTGCTCCGGCTTTGATATTGGTTGCGGTTCGCGCAATTGCACCGGTTGCAGGAAGGCCTCCAAATATTCCTGAGGCGATATTGGCAATTCCTTGACCCAATAGTTCAGCATTTGATTTATGTTTGGTTCCGGTCATTCCATCGGCAACGACGGCAGAGAGGAGTGATTCGATGGCGGCGAGGGTAGCGATGGTAATAGCATCGGGCAAAAGTAATCGTAACTTTTCAAACGTTATTTCAGGCCACGTAGGGGTAGGGAGCATCGAGGGGATAGCTCCAAAACGGGTTTCGATAGTTTCAACCGGAATATTAAATGCCCAAACCGCAAATCCTGATAAAACGACGACGATGATGGGACCGGGGATTTTAGGGATAAAACGTTTTGCTAAGAGGATGATAGCGACCGAGGCAAGCGCTACAAGAATAGCAAAAGGGTTAGTTGTTTGCAGATGCTCTATATATACGGTGAGTTTATGGATAAAATCGGGTGGAATAGTGGTAATGGTAAGACCGAAAAAATCACGAATCTGTGAAAATGCAATTAAAAGAGCAATCCCTGAAGTAAACCCGACGATGACGGGGTAAGGGATAAATTTAATCATCTCTCCGGCACGAAAAAATGCCATCAACATTAAAATTCCCCCTGCCATAATGGTGGCAAGAACAAGCCCGTCATAACCGTGTTTCATGGCAACCATCGCTACGGTGACGATAAACGCGGCGGTTGGCCCTCCGATTTGGTAACGGCTACCACCGTGTGCCGAGATTAAAAATCCTGCAACAATAGCGGTAAATAAACCACGCTCAGGAGGGAGATTAGAGGCGATGGCGATAGCCATAGCCAAAGGAAGTGCGACAATCGCGACGGCAAGACCTGCGATAGTATCAGCAAAAAAATCTTCTTTATTAAAGCCGTGTTTTTTATAATAAGAGATAATTCTAGGTTGGAGCGAAGTATGAAGGGAGCGTAACACAAAAATATCCTCAAAAATAAGTGTAAAAAGTATAGGATGAAAAGTTTAGGGTAAAAACTCAAGCCAAAATGTGGCTTAAGCTCTGATATCGAGTGTTTGTCCTAGTCCGGTGACACTAGAGCCTGTTGAGGTATTAGAGGGCGCTGCGCTTTCTAAAACTTTCATGACTCCCTGACCTTGGACATCTATCGCTTTTTTCATCGCGTAGATTTGAGCATCTAAGCTCGGAGCACTGTTAATCGGATCCATTTTATACCTCCTTTGACGGGGTTAACTCTATATCGGCAAAAATGAGTTTTTTTAAAGATGATTACGTTTTAAATACAGAAATCTGATTGGTAAGTTGCTCCGTCATTTGATGGAGGTGTTCTGCCGCCGCAGCAATCTCTTCAACACTACGGGCATTAGAGGTTGTAAGCTCATTAATGTCGCTAATTTTGTTAATAATCGATTCGGTAGTTGCGGCATTGGTTTGGGCATCGTTAGAGAGTTTTTCGATGGCTTGAACCGTATCGGCGAGAGCACTAACCGCGGTTTTTGTATGATCGTTGACCTCTTCGGATGCATTAACCAAACTCTCTATCCGTTTGGTATTGTTGTTCATCTGATCGGTGATGTCATTGATCGATTGGACGATGACATTAACCGTAGCATTGGTCTCTACGAGACTTTTTTGGGTACGTTCAGCGAGTTTACGCACTTCATCGGCAACCACGGCAAAACCGCGACCGTGTTCACCTGCGCGTGCCGCTTCGATAGCGGCATTAAGAGCAAGGAGATTAGTTTGATCGGCGATATCGGCGATAACGGTGAGGACTTGTTTCACTTGAGATGCTTCTTGGGAGAGGGAGTTGAGACGTTGATTGATCTCCCCTTCAATCTGAACAGTAACACTAAGTTGGTCTATGGTATTGTAGAGAGCTGATTGTGCATTTTGGAGATTTTCACGCGTATGTAATGCTTTGGTTCGGACACTTTGAGCTTCTAGCGCAGATGCTTTCATTGCCTCTTTCATACGATCCGATTCGGTGGTTGTTTGATTGACAATTTTTGATTCTTCTTCCATGGCTTTGCCGATAGAGAGAGTTGTTGAGGAGAGTTCAGCAGCAATAGAGCCGCTTTCATGGGAAGAGACTCTTACCTTTTGCATAATCTTTTGTGTAGTATCGATAAAACTGTTAATAGAAGAAGCTGTTTGAGCTGCTTCGTCATTTCCCGTTATTTGGAGTCGTTTAGTTAAATCTCCCTCACCACTTGCGAGTTCTTTAGCCATTGCTTGCATATCAGCTAGTTTTATTACGATTGAGCGGCGAATCGCTATCGTCAATACAATGATAATACTTAGTAATATTCCTATCCACATAAATGTTTTAATAGCAACAATTCGAAATTCATTATCAACATCGTCAATATAAACACCCGAACCGATAATCCATCCCCAAGGTTTGTATAATCGAACAAACGAAAGTTTTGGATATGGTTTCTCAGAACCAGGTTTATTCCACATATATTCTACGAAACCTTCCCCTTTTTCTTCGGTAACTTTACCGAATTCGGCAAAAAGTTTTACACCATTAGGATCTTTAATTTGTGAAAGATCAGTTCCGTCGAGCTTTGGTTTGATTGGATGCATGATACCGCGAATATGTGTATCGAGGATAAAAAAGTATTCTTCACCGTTATAACGTAAATGTTTTATAGACTCTTTTGCCGTATTTTGTGCAACTTCTTGAGTCATTCTTCCCTCATCAGCTTCTTTTGCATAATGTGCTATCAGTGATTCAACATTGTCAATTTGAGTTTTAAGCATCGTCTCTTTTGAATTCATTAACTCAGTTTTCAGCTCACTTAACACAATAATACTCAATAATCCGAGCATACCTACTACAAGAAAGATTAAACCTGTTAAACGTGTTTTGATACTATAGTGTTCTAACATTGTTCTTTCTCACTTATGATTGAATTATTATGAATGATTATCCATTCACTAAAAGCGTATCTAAAAAAACTTAAACATAATTAAATGCTATTTTAAAATATTATTTATTCTTGTAATGACTACTTTCCACTGCTTATGTGGGAACGTAGAGCAAAGGTTTTTGGATAGGGATTTAAAAATGTTTGATCGAGAAGATAGGTAATGTCGTATTTATGTGCATAGAGAAGAATGGTTGAGACAGGGACAATCAGGGGGAGAATTTTAGCTGAATAATCATTGATTTGCGTATGGAGTATCTCTTTCTCATTTTTATCGAGTACTTTTTTGAAAAAACCTGCAAGGTGCTCGAGTACATTACGGGTACGTTTTATGGAACTTTTGGTAGAGATAGCCATTTTAAAGCCAATTTCATACGTCTCCAACATTTTTTCAAAGGGATAATTGTTATTATTCCCTACGAGGTTACCAAGATAACGGTAAAGCTTTTCATTTTTGGCTTGGAGCATGAACTTATTGATCGTATGAAACTTAACTAAATCGTTGAGAGATGGATTGCTCTCTTTTAGCTTTTCGATTGCATTATAGGCAAAAATTTCCATTATGAAATTTTCTCTTAACCACATATCTTCTAATCGTCCCTCTTCTTCCATTGGCAAAAGGGGATAATTATTACGGCACATATGTGCAAAAATACCAGCTACTTTCCCCTTGAGCATACCGTTATCGAGATACAGTTTGCTACTTTTTAATCCACAACTCGGTGATTTTGATTTAAAAATAATACCGCATAGTTTTTCTGATTGGAGTTTTTTCATCTCCTCTTGACTTCTTTTTTCGAGTTGTACAGTGAGATCATCACCATTTTTATTGGAGTATATTTTGATTTCTGAGTTGATGTCGATGAGACGGATTGAGGGACGTGGAGTGCCAAAGGCTAAGTGTTCCGGACAAAAGGGGATGAACTCAGCAAATTGACCCAGCTCATCAGTAATAAAACGGTTATGTTTATCCCCTCCGTCATAACGGATTTTTTCTCCTAGTAAACATGCGGATACAGCGATTTTCATAAATTCTCTTTTATAGGGTGTTTAATAGAAGATTATTACATGTATTTAGATTTTTTGGTAGGTTGAAAATGTTCTTTTGTTTGCAGTAATGTATATTTGAGTGAAATTATTGGAAGAGTGGCGATAAATGTTATTATCCTTAGAAATATCCAATAAACATAAAAAAGATACTAACGTTACAAAAAAATCGATTACAATTGCTTCATTAAAACTAGGAGAGAAATGATGGCATCATACGAAGCACTTTTTGAAGATGAAGATGATATTTTCGGAGGGACACCCGAATCGAAGTATTGGGATATCCACAAACAGTTGAGTGCTGATTTGGTACGATTTGAGTTTGATGAGATTATTGCTAAAATGGCGGCAATGGAGCAGATGTTGATGGAACATTATAATGAAGATGATTTGGATAAATTGGTGGATCGATATATTGCATCTAATCCACAAATCATAGACAACCGTAAAAAAAGTCTCTATATGGAATATGCAGGACGTTTAATCTACAAACTTGCCGATTGAACCGAAATCATTGTTCTGAACTAAAATGGGATACTCTATTGCTGAAAAATAGACAAATATCATCTCTATTTATGCGAAAAAAAAGTTATAATGCAACTAATATAGTTAAGTTCATAAAAAATTGAGTTCATAAATATGAAAAATTTATACGATAAGCATATCCAAGTTACCGAAGAGATAAAAAAGAGAATCGGTACTATGAAGGTTGTATTACCGGCAAGTTATGGGAAGCTGTATAGCCATATCGCCCAACATTATGCCCTTGAACTTCATCCTGAGGAGTTATTGACTTCAGAGATGTTGGATGAAAAAATGGTGCACCATATTGTCACTTTAAGCAATTGTGCAGATAATGCTTTAGAAGCGATGGAAACCCAAGACATTGCTAAACTTCAAGAGGTAATCAAAGAGACCCAAAAACTCAAAATTGATATGGCAGAACTTACTAAAATTATTTATGAAGACTCTCTGACGAAAAGTTATAATCGCAAATGGCTTGAAGATACATTTCTAAATAACGATAAGCTTTTAATGCGTCAACGTGGTGTGATTGCAATTATTGATCTCAACAAATTCAAAATTATAAATGATAATTATGGACATATTGTTGGAGACAAAGTGTTAATGCATGTCGCTAAAAGGCTCCAAGAAACAGGAGGTAAAGTAGTTCGTTATGGTGGCGATGAATTTATCGTTGTCTTTGATACCGATGAAAATATTGTTGATGTTAATACGACTATTGAATTAATTATTGATGATTGCGAGAATAAATCATTTATGGTTGAAGGGGAAAGTTTTAAAATTAGCTTTTCGTATGGTATTGCAGAATTTGAAGTAGGTTCAGAATTTCATCTTGTCCTTAATGCCGCCGACAAGGCGATGTATCGGTATAAAAATATTAAAGGTTAACGTATCCGTAACGCTTCCACTGCTTTAATGATATTGGGCTCTTTAAAAGGCTTTACGAGATAACCGTTCACCCCTTTTTTAATCATTCTCAGGACATCTTCTCTTCCACCTTCTGTTGTAGCCATAATAATACGGGTATTTTTATACTTAGGATTGGAACGAACTGCATCGACTACGGCCTCGCCACTCATAACGGGCATATTCCAATCGAGCATCATTAAATCAACTTTATGATTTTCCATATATTGCATAGCAACGGCGCCGTTTTCCGCTTCCAAAAAAATATTGTGTCCACCTAAAAAATTTGTTAAAACATTGGTTAAGAGCATACGGATGATTTTACTATCATCTACGATTAATACAGTCATATAAGTAATCCTTTTATATACTAGTACACTATTATGCTTCTAAAAGATTAAAATTCTCCTTTAGGATATTAAAAAATCTTCTAAATCAATATTTTCTGTTTCAAGAACTGGCGATAATGAAAATACACTATACGGTTTTACACTGCTTTGTATTCCACTGTTAAGAGGATGCCATGAGGGGAGTGGTTGGTTGTGATAGCGTAAACGATAGGCGCAGGTGGGTGGGAGCCAATCAAATTCAGCCGCACGATCAATAGTGAGTTGCGTACACTCTTCGACGAGTTTGAACCGTTCTGGATAGTTACTGCATCCACCGTTTTGTAAATCATAGCATCGGCATACAACTCTGGTGGTGAGGATAGGAGCATCCTCTTCTTCACCTTGTAAACGGTGCAGACAGCATAATCCGCACCCATCACACAGCATCTCCCACTCTTCTTTGCTCAGTTCTTTGAGAGATTTTGTCTCCCAAAAGCGATTATTTGTTGTGTTCAACATGATTCATTATCCTAGTGTGTTAATTGTTTGTAGCATACGCTTGCAGTGCTGTTTTAGAACCAATGGGCAAGAGTGCAGACTCTTTGTTGCGGCGAATGGTGATAAATCCAAGATCGTTTTCTCCCAGTTTTGAGAGCTGAGTATTGAACTCTTTGATAGTTTTAATAGGGAATGTATTGAGAGAGACAATAGTGTCTCCGCTTATAAAACCTGCTGTTTTGGCATTTCCATAACTATAACTGATAATAAGCCCCTCAGAATTTTCATTAACAATAAAACCTAGTTTTTCAGCTTTGTCACCCCTTCCGATGTTGTTCTCTTTTTCTTGAGATGGGGTTGCTGATCCTAGAGTAAGCGTTGTCGATAATATTTTTTTATTCCGTATATAGTTAAGGGTGAGTAAATCATTGGGATGAGAACGATAGAGGAATCGATGAAGCATTTCATGATCGGTGAATTTTTCGTTGTTGACCCCTAGAATGCTATCTCCTACACGAAGTCCTGCCACCTCTGCCGGGCTATTTTTCTCTACGGAGGTAATAAGACATGAATATGGATGTCCTATACGGCGTGAAACCTTGTCAGAAATAAGAAGTGTTGCACCCATATAGCCTCGTAGTATATTCTTTTCTTTAAGGAGTGTTTGTGTGATGGAGAGAGCATCCTCTATAGGAATAGCAAAACCGATATTAGTATAATTTCCGGATCGGGAAAATGTCATAGCAGCGATCCCGATAACTTCTCCTTGTGTATTGAATAATGGTCCCCCTGAATTTCCGGGATTGATTGCCGCATCGGTTTGAATAAAATAGTGATAGGGATAGTTGTGCAGTGAGCGTTTAAGTGCACTGATTATCCCGACAGTGACACTGGAAGTGAGTGAATAAGGTGCTCCGATAACAAAAACATCATCCCCTATCGAGAGGTTTGACTCTGCAGAAATAGGAAGTTTTGGTGCATGAAAGCTAGGGACACTTAAAATAGCTATATCGGATTTTTCATCTTTAGCGACGAGTGTTGCGATGTGCTCAGTATTATTATGATCAATGATAAATATTTTTTTCCCATCTTTAATGACATGTTCATTGGTAAGAATATGGTGATCCTCATCAATCACAAATCCTGATCCCCCTGAGTCACTTTGGATGAGTTCAGTTTCTTCATAAATTGTATCGTTACGTTGTATTTTTACTTTGACTACAGAGGGGATAAGCTGTTCTGCTTTTTGTGCAATAGGATGTTCTGAGGCATAGATAAACGTAAAAATGAAAGAGAGTATAAAAGTGAGTCGTGACATAGATTATCCTAGTTTTTTGGCGATGTGCGGGTAACATTATAGAGAAACTTAAAAACTTCCGCTACTGCAACGTAAAGTTTTTCAGGGATTTCATGGTCGATTTCAACTTTACTGAGTAATTCGACGAGATCTTCATTTTTTTGAATGGGGAGATTATGAAGCTCAGCTATCTTGATGATACTTTCTGCACTCTCACCTTTCCCTTTTGCAACTACTTTTGGTGCGTTTTCTTTGGTCGTATCGTATCGAAGCGCAACTGCTTTTTTCATACCGTAACCTCAAATCCGGTGTAGTTATCTCCATCATTTTGATTATAGGCATTTGATACAGGGGTAAGTATCTCTTTGTTCTCAACAATTCGAATATTACGTAAAACCAATTCTGCTTCTTGAAGGAGAGATTTGAGGGAAGAAAGGTTCTCTTTTAAAACTTTTTTAAGTTCAGGTTTCTCGGTATGAATCTGAATATCGAGATTATTTTGCTCATACAGCGCCATCATAAGATCAATATCTCCATACTCTTTGAGGGTAAGATTTATTTCACAATAAAACTTTCCACTTTTCCCTTTTTTAGAAGAGAGAGAACCTTTTTCAAGCCCATCCCATGCAAATGGAAAATAGAGAGAATTGGAGGCATTGAGATGGGATTGAAGTTGATGATAGTCGATTTGAGTAATAAGATTATCAATTTTGGTTTGAAGTTGTGCAGATTGTGGGGAATCATCCCCTTTTAGGTCGTCACTTAGATGCAAGAGCTGAGATTTAACATCACGCTCTATCTCTCTTAAAGATTCAGGAGTTGGATTAGTACCCAAAGAGGCTATTTTGGATTCCATGAATACCCCTGAATGGGATATTTTCTCTTTGAGTAGAGGAGAATTGAGTGTCGATGCTGATTGGATAAATGTTTCAAGCTTTTCTCCTTTTTTAGCAAGTTGAGGGTCTGATTTAAGATTGTCTAAAAGTGATTTGAGATTATCGGTAAAGTTCCCCATCGTTTTAAATGAAGGGTTGTTTTTGAGAAGATCGAGGAGGAGGGCATCTGATTTTGTGTTATTGATTTTATCATTAAACAATGAGGAAAGAAATGTTTTAATATCTTTATGCTCTTTGAGATCACTTAACTGCTCAGGGGTTGCGTGTTTGAGAATTTCGTTTAATACTTTGTTGGTATTGGGGATGAGCAAGGAGAGTTTGGTATTGGTAGCTGATGAAATCATAGAGTTATTTTGTTGCCGTAATAAAAAGGAGATAATCTTTTATCTCTAAATAAGCGTCTGAATAGAGCAAATCAATCTCTTTAATCCCCTCGTCGATCTCTTCATCGCTAAAGTCACTTAAATCTGACATGAATCGATAACGTAGCATAGTAAACCAATCCTCTTTGGAGAGTTGAAAGGTATGGGCATCGCTTAAAATATTGACTCTAAAACCTGCGTGTTCCAGTTCCTTTTGCAGAAGAGAGAATGGTGGCTGATGAGACTTAAATGCATCTTTGGCTTTTTGCCAAAATGGAAATTCAACCTCTTGCGGGCGTGTGATTATAAGCAGTTTCCCTTGGAGTGGAAGTTGTTGATACACTTGTTCCCATAAGTGCGAACGCTCCGCTAGATGATGAATAACCTCTTTAAAAAGCATTTTTGTGTAGGAGAGATGATGCGCGATGAAACCCTCGGCATCGGTGCAGATAGCTTCGATTCCATCTAAAAGAGATGCTTCACAACACATTTTTGGAGATGGCTCAACGCAATACGCTTTTGTTAAACCTGCTTCTTGTGCTAAACGTTGTGTAAATGTCCCTGTCCCTCCACCAATATCCACAAGAGTATCATTAGAATTCAGCTCAAGTGTATAATGAATATACTGATTAACAAAATCTTTGTATTCAGAAGAGAATTGCCATAAGTCATTAAATTTTTCAGCAAGTGAATCATAATGATTAGTGTGTTTCATTGCAAGACGTTTTATTCTTTTTCTTTCGGTTCTTGAGAAGTTCCTTTTTCATCAGGGGGAGGACGAAATTTTCCATCTTTAATCCCTTGAGAAATCTTTTCAAGAGTGTGTTTTGCTTGTAATTCTTGATTAACACTTGTGTCTTTAAGAGGAAGTACAAAAGCAAGTAATATGAAAATTAGGCTAAAAATTAATCCGCCTAATCCGGCAAGAATCAGTTTGAGTTTTTCATCATTCATTATCATGCTCTCCCATTAAATATGGGATATTATAGCTTATTCTAAGAGAGTTTTCCTGAAGAAACGAGTTGAGCCACGACGGCACTATTGTACATAATTTTATTATAGTATGTATGATTGACCATTCCGCCGTTATAGCCGCTTATCGCATTAAAAGAGTTTCCACGGCTGTTATGCAACAAAACTAGATAATAGGTTGCTACTTTTGCGGAGAGTTGAGTATCACCTAGAAGTCGTGCTGCGAGTTGAATATCGCTTAGATTGTTCAACCAATTTAGAGCTTTAATATTTTGAGAAACATGACGTGCAGTTGAAACACGGATTTGCATTGCTCCCAATGATGCTTTGGTAATCGAGCGATGATTATGAAAATCACCGATTGTATTTTTGCCGGCGCTACTCTCGGTTAAACAGATAGCACTAACCATATTTTCATAGGTTTTCCCATTTTTATCGGGAATATTTTTGGCAACGTTTCGAACCGTTTGCAATACATGAAGTTGCTTTGGGCTCATCGTGTCATTTGTATTATCGGCTAATGATGCACATACAAAGAGAACTAGTAATGAAAGTGATTTCATCATTTTATACCTCCTTATTTTGGTAATGAAATTTTAAGGTATATATAAGCCTAGCATACTGCGATGAAGATTTTAAATGATTTAGTTAAGAAAAACTAATGAAAAACATCGCTTAGAGCCTATAGAGTGGGAAAGCTGACATTAAGATTAGAAGATTATTTGGGTATAAAATATTTAATAATGTTAATTAATTGTTGTTAAGTTTAAGGTTGGAGATGTAATTAAGTAAAAATTAAGTAAAAAATAGAGGTTTAAAATGGTATTTGAGTAAAAAAGAAACGTTATTTTCATTTCTACTATTTTTTTAGAAAGAAGATGCAAATTTGATATTAAAAATATGATAGAAGTTTCGGATTAGTCTTCAGAAGTGAGATAAATCCAAAACTCTTTATGCGATTTTCCCTGATTAAGAAAATAAAATTGCAAAATAGCTACACGGTATAGTGTAATTACCATTTTTGCAAATGGGATGGCAAGTGAGAGGGTAAGCCACCAAGGTTGCTCTTTAGCACCTTTGGTCAGCATCATCTCTTCTATACCGATATTATTACTCAAATAGACACCAAATGCCATCGAGAAGATAAAATTCAAGATAACACCGAAAATGGCATATGAGAAAAATTCAGGAGAAGAGAAATCGATCATCGTACCTTACTCTTTATAATTTTTAATAGCATCTTCAAGGATTTTGGTTGCGGATGCTTTATCTTCAAACCCTTTTACTTTTACCCATTTGCCAGGTTCAAGCATTTTATAGGTTTCAAAGAAGTTTTTGATTTTTGCCAATGTATGTTTTGGAATGTCCCCAAGGTCTTGAATCTCTTCAAACGTAGGATCGATTTTAGAGGTTGGAACGGCAAGTAATTTTTCATCAATACCGCTCTCATCTTCCATAATTAATACACCGACAAGGCGGCAGTTTGTCACACATCCCTCAACCATAGGATATTCGGTTAAAATCAAAATATCTGCCGGATCACCGTCTTGCGAAAGTGTTTTGTTAACAAAGCCGTAGTTAGCAGGATAATACATTGCTGAGTGCATTACGCGATCAAGTACTAAAGCACCGCTCTCTTTTTCAACTTCGTATTTAATGTTTGAACCACATGCAATTTCGATAATTGCTTTTACTTTATCCGGATTTTCACCGTACCCGATTTTATTAAGATCCATATAACTAGCTCCCTATATTTTATGCCGAATTGTAACACTATTTATAAAAAAAATACAGTTGAAAAATATGTTACAATATTACACATATTTGGCACTAAAAAGTATTAAGTGTTACAAAAATGCAACATTTTTTGAATTTATTGCTTGATAATTACAAAAAGTGATCTGGCTTTATGAGATATAGTGTAAAGTTCTTACCATAAAAGAAAACTCACGGAGAAAAAACATGGCTACTTTTGAACAAGCGTCTTTAGATTATCATATCGCGCGAAACAAATTTGATACTAATGGAAAAATTGGTACTTTGATTACAAAACCATGTGATACAGTTGATGAACTCTCTATGGCATATAGTCCTGGAGTTGCTTACCCGTGTTTGGAAATCGAAAAAGATATCGATACTGCATACGACTATACCAATAAAGGTAACTTGGTAGCCGTTATCTCTGATGGTACTGCTGTTTTGGGTCTTGGCGATATCGGTCATCTAGCAGGTAAACCGGTCATGGAAGGAAAATGTGTCCTTTTCAAATCGTTTGCAAAAGTAGATGCTGTTGATATTGAACTAAACGTTCACGATACAGAATCAATCATTGCAACGGTAGCAGCCATTGCCGATACATTCGGTGGAATCAACCTTGAAGATATCGCTGCACCACAATGTTTTGAAATTGAAGAGCGCTTGAAAGAGATTTGTAACGTCCCTGTTTTCCATGACGATCAACACGGTACAGCGGTTATTACTACAGCTGGTCTTATTAATGCACTTGAAATGAGTGGTAAAAATGCTGAAGATCTTAAAGTCGTCGTAATCGGTGCAGGTGCAAGTGGTATCGCGTGTGCAACAATGTACAAAGCTTTGGGTGTTAAAAACATTACGATGTTGGATTCAAAAGGGGTTATCCACTCTGGACGTACCGATTTGAACAAACAAAAAGCAATGTTTGCGTTTGAAACAAATGATCGTACGCCAGCAGATGCGGCACAAGGTGCTGATATGATCTTGGGTCTCTCAGGACCTGAGCAAATTACGCAAGATATGGTTCGTTCAATGGCTCCAAACCCGATTATTTTTGCATGTGCTAACCCAACTCCTGAAATCATGCCTGATCTTGCAAAAGCGGTTCGTGATGATTTGATTATCGGTACAGGTCGTAGTGATTTTGCTAACCAAGTAAACAATGTTCTTGGTTTTCCATTCATTTTCCGTGGTGCATTAGATGTTCGCGCAACTAAAATTACCGAAAATATGAAAATGGCAGCATCTCGTGCCCTCGCAGCGTTGGCAAAAGAGGCAACACCGGATTATGTACAAGCAGCGCATAACCGTACCGACATGACCTTTGGTCCTGAATACATTATCCCATCACCGTTTGATAAACGTCTTATGGTATGGGTCTCATCTGCGGTTGCTCAAGCGGCTATCGAAGATGGTGTTGCACGTGTAAAAGAGTTCGACCTCGAAGCATACAAAGCAAAACTTCACGATATGGCGGTTAATTCATAAATATTTTTATAATTTAAATTTTAAATTATTTCAACGGAGTA
This sequence comes from Sulfuricurvum sp., assembly GCF_028710345.1. Taxonomy (NCBI): domain Bacteria; kingdom Pseudomonadati; phylum Campylobacterota; class Epsilonproteobacteria; order Campylobacterales; family Sulfurimonadaceae; genus Sulfuricurvum; species Sulfuricurvum sp. The sequence goes on from NZ_JAQTUH010000008.1 coordinate 120,227, forward strand.
AAAGGTCTCTTTTATTCCGTTATTGCCGTTGTTTAACTGCACAACCATCTCCTATTAACTTATTTCTTTTACTTATAACACTACATTTTTGTCAAAAAAATACCCTTTTTTCTTAGTTCTAATAAAGCTTTTAGGGCTACAATTCCACAACAAAAAAAAGTAGGACCTATGGCAAAAAAATACATTGACGTAATGGACACGACATTTCGTGACGGTTTTCAATCTGTTTTTGGCGGTCGGGTGTTGATGGAAGATTTCTTTCCAGCAGTCGAAGCGGCAAAAGAAGCGGGTATTACCCATTTCGAATTTGGGGGCGGTGCCCGTTTCCAAAGCCTTTTTTTCTATTTGAATGAAAATGCATTTGATATGATGGATCGTTTCCGCGCCATTGTTGGACCCGATGCAAATTTACAAACCCTCGCACGTGGGGTTAATACGGTTATGCTTGATACCGGAAGCCGTGAAATGATCGACTTGCATGCAAAAATGTTTAAAAAGCACGGCACAACGACTATTCGTAATTTTGATGCCTTAAATGATATTAATAATCTAAAATATTCGGCTGAACGTATTGCTCACCATGGGTTAAAACATGAAGTAGTCGTCACAATGATGGATCTTCCTCCTAAATGTGTTGGTGCTCATGATGTCGCTTTTTATGAGAAAACTTTACGCGATATTTTGGATTCAGGCATCCCTTATAGCTCTATTTGTTTTAAAGATGCTAGTGGAACTTCCAGTCCACAAAAAGTATATGAAACCCTAAAAATGGCACGTAAATTAGTCCCTGAAGGGACCCATTTACGTCTCCATACCCATGAAACAGCGGGTGTAAGTGTTGCGTGTTATCTTGCTGCATTGGATGCTGGTGTTGATGGTATCGATATGGCAGCAGCTCCTGTGAGCGGGGGGACATCTCAGCCTGATATTTTGACAATGCTTCATGCCGTTAAAGGGAAAAATTTCGATCTCGGTGGTCTTGATCTCGAAAAAATCCTTAAATATGAAGATGTTTTACAAGGTTGTTTAAAAGATTATTTTCTCCCACCAGAAGCGACACAAGTTTCGCCTCTAATCCCATTTTCACCGATGCCGGGTGGTGCGTTGACTGCTAATACTCAAATGATGCGTGATAACAATATGTTGGAACGTTATCCGGAAGTAATCCATGCAATGCGTGAAGTAGTTGAAAAAGGGGGATACGGTACATCTGTAACTCCAGTTTCACAGTTTTATTTCCAACAAGCACTCAATAACGTCCTCATGGGTCCATGGAAAAAGATTGCACCAGGGTATGGTAAAATGGTTTTGGGTTACTTCGGTAAAACACCAACATCACCTGATTCTGAAGTTATTCGTATTGCTCATGAACAGCTCAGTCTTGAGCCGACAACGGATCATGCTATTGATATTGCTGATCGTGATGAGAAAAAATCAATTGCTTATTGGACCAAACAATTAGAAGATGAGGGGATTGAAGTGAGTGATGAAAATATTTTCATCGCCGCATCATGTGATGTTAAAGGGATTGCATTTCTCAAAGGGGAAGCAACTGTAAATGTACGAAAAAATGGCCAAAATAGTGGCGAAAATAAGGGAGGTTTTATAATGGCAAATGGTAACTACACGGTAATCGTTGATGGAAAACAATATAATGTTCAAATTATGGAAGGGAATGTTAATGTCCAATCCGTTTCAGCTAATGCAATAGCTCAATCAGCACCTGTAGCAGCTTCTTCTGAAGCAGTAAGCGGTCATCCTATCCGTTCTGAAATTCCGGGTTCTGTCTTTAAATTGGTTGCGCAAGCGGGTGCACCGATTTCTGCAGGTGATAAGATTATGATTTTAGAAGCGATGAAAATGGAGATTGATATTTTTGCATCTCATTCGGGTGTATTGAAATCTGTTAATGTGAATGTAAATGATAAAGTTGAAGCGGGTCAAATCCTCGCAGTTATAGAATAAATCCTTACAAGACGGTGGAGTCTGTATAGACTCGCCGTACAACTTTAAACCTCTTTTTTGCTTTATTTCTGAGACCATTTTTCTATAAGCATCATACAAATACTATTGAAAATTTTTGCAAAGATTTAGTTCAAACTGGTACTCATAATCAAACAATCCTCGCAGTTTCTTGCTCATTCTAAACCTCTCTAATCTGTGACTTATGTATCTTTATTTTACCCTATCGGTACTTATCATTCTTAGAGAGTTTGTTATTAAAGTCGTCATGCTGAACTTGATTCAGCATCTATATTGTATTCTAAATCTCGTATCAAGCCCTAAAGGATTTCCTATGGTCATACGTGATGACAATTGAGAATACTAGAACGAATCAGCCGTGCATGCGGGTAGATTCAGCTTTGGATTTAAAATGTATTTCGTTATAATCTATCAAAAATAGGGTTTGACCTTGTTGGAGGTAAAAATGAGATACCGCCTCCTAGCCGAACTCACCCAAAAGACTCAAAGTGAACAACACTATAAAGCTCAAATGCACACCTTGCGTCAAGAACTCTATACGCTCAAACAACGTCTCTATACAGCCGGTAAAGAATCCCGTGTATCGGTAGGGGATGAAGCAATACGTCTTATCGATCTGGAGAGGGATATAGAGCGTGCTCAAATGAACTATGAAGAGAACCTCATAGCACTCACCAAACTCTCTCATGTAGAGCTTGATCTAAAATCAACCCAACTGCTCCCTCTAACTACCAAAAATATCCACATCGGCAGTTTCGAAGAGAACTCCCAAGCTCGCCAATACAGAGAGAAGATTGAGCAAAAAAATGCCGAAATCTCTCTCAACAACCGTACCCAACTCCCAGTCCTATCCCTTTACTCCAATTATTACCTCTATGGTTCTGATATGCACAATGCTTACAACGCCTTTCAAGATATCAAACCCAACAGCTGGAATGCAGGACTTAGTATCCGATGGAATCTTTTCGAAGGGTTCAAATACAACAATGAATCCACACGTCTGCATCTGGAACTGGATCGAATAAACGAAGAGTACTCTCTAGCCAAACGGGAATTCGATGCCAATACCCAAACCAAACAACAACACTTAGAGCGTCTCGCACAACTGAGTAAAAATGAAACCGAAGCACTCAATGAGACCCGATCTAAAATCACAATGACTCAGAGACTCAGAGAACAGGGTGAAGCGGATGCTGTGAGTGAAGTGAGTGTAAAACTAGAGGGATTGGAGAGAGAATTGACATTAAAATCTGAGATGATACAACACGCCTATGAGGCAGAAGCGTTGAGATTGCAGCATAGAGGGGTGGAAGAATGCAGAAAATGATAAAAAATCTAAACTTCAAAAATACAAGGAGAGTAGCATAAATGAACTTTTTAAAATGGCTGATGAATATTTTATTCGGATGGATACCGTATGTACCAAAAGCAATGTGGGGGATGTGGACGATAAAACATAAAGGCTCTTGGCCTCATGCCTTACGGGCATTTGGTTTTATTATCTTGCCGGGTTGGTTAATTATAGGCGGATTGTCAGCAAAAATTGATTATGACGACTATTCTACAAAGTTTCCATCCTATCAAGAACTCAGAACTGATAGCGGAACACTCAAATATCTAAAATACGCTAAACGACAGTTTGATTTAGGGCTTGTAAAATCTGACGGTTCCAATATCCATATTCAAGGACAATATCAATATTTTAGTGGCATTGTCAGTTGGTATGAGGATAAAGACGGCATATTGAATCGAGACCTCTCGTATCCTGTGACGATCAAATGGTTTCGACTCGCACACGGCAGTGTGTGGATAGCAGAGATAGAGAGAGACGGCAAAATCGTCGTACCTTATGCTAAAGGGAAAGAAGCATTTAATGCATTAATTGAAAAAAATGAAAAAGGAAATTTTTATTTTTTTTGGCTTCCACTTTTTGTTTATGTGATGATCATTATCTTTGAAGCTTCGGCAATACGTAAATATAACTAAGGAGAAATAGATGGCAACAATAGGATATACATTATACAGTTCACAAGTGAATCTGATGGATGGTAGACAAGGAATCGAGAAGAGTTTTAACCCTGCGGATGGTTCTTTGACACAGGCGTTAAACGGAGTGGCTGGGACAGCGGGTGAAGTGCAGTGGGCGACGGGAACAATACAAGCCGCATCTCAGTGGGCATCGACGAATACTGATCCAAAAATGGCAGCGGCGCTTGGAAAGATTGCTATTTCACTCGTTCCCAACGTCCTCGTTGGGAATGCATATGAAAGTTAAAATTTAAGGAGAGGATAAAATGGGAAGAAGCCGTTATAAAGTCTATGAACCAACACACCCGCATTTTATTACATGTACCGTACTG